>JAEZCS010000125.1 GCA_023433445.1 Pseudomonadota bacterium
GGGATCGCCGCGCGACCTTCAACATCTCGGCCTTCCGCACGACGATCGACGACTTCCAGGCAACCGTGAACGGCGGGCAGTTCGGCACCGTGCGCGGCTACCTTGCCAATGCGGAAAAAGTCCGGTCGCAGGGTATCGAAGCGGACTTCAAGATCGTCGCAAGCGACCGCCTCACCGCTTACGCCAACGCCGCCTACACCGATGCCAAATATAAGAAGTTCACGAACGCGCCCTGCCCGCCTGAACTGTCCGGCGGCCCCTCGCAGCCCGCTGGCGTCCCGGCCGACTATTCGCAGCCGGGCGTCCCGGGCGCCGCCAGCCCCCGCCAGTGCGACATCTCTGGCCAGGACCTGCCCGGCGTCTCCAAATGGGCTTTCTCCTACGGTGCGGAATATAATATTCCGGTCACGCTGCTGGCGAAGGAAGGCCAGGTCTATCTAGGCGTCGACGGCAACTACCGCTCGCATTGGAACTCGAACGCCTCACCGTCGCGCTATACGAACGTGAAGGGCTATGCCCTCACCAACTTCCGCGCTGGCTTCCGTGGCGAAGGGTTCGACATTTTCGGCTGGGTCCGCAACGCATTCGACGTCAACTACATCGAAAATCTTCAGGTTGCGCCCGGCAACACCGGCCTGATCGCAGGCCAGGTCGGCGACCCGCGCACCTGGGGCGGCACGCTCAAATTCTCGTTCTGATAGCGTAACGATGTTCACCCCCTGCGGGAGCGGCACAGCCTGCCGCTCCCGTTCTTTTTCAACTCGCTATTTCCTTCATTAAATCCTCTCAGACAGAACTGGCCCGGCCCCCGATTTGCGCCCGCGATCCCGCTGGAGTAGAGCGGCTTCATGTCCACCACCTTCACGCTCGACACGTCGACCAGCCGCGCCAATCCCACGCCCGCGCCGATGAAGCGCCTGACCGTTCCCGCCATCCAGCGCCGGAAGGTTGAGGGCAAGACCGACGAGCCGCTGGTGATGCTGACCGCCTACACCGCCCGTCAGGCGCAGCTGCTTGATCCCCATTGCGACGTGCTGCTGGTGGGCGACTCGCTCGGCCAGGTGATCTACGGCCTGCCCTCCACCCTTGCCGTCACCCTCGACATGATGATCGCCCATGGCGCAGCCGTGGTCCGGGGCAGCTATCACAGCCTCGTCCTGGTCGACATGCCGTTTGGCAGCTACGAAGCCTCCCCTGCCCAGGCCTTCGCCAGCGCCAGCCGCGTCATGGCCGAAACCGGTTGCGCCGCCGTAAAGCTGGAAGGCGGTCAGGCCATGGCTGAAACAATCGCCTTCCTCACCCAGCGCGGCATCCCCGTCATGGCGCATGTCGGCCTCACGCCTCAGGCCGTCAACGCGCTGGGCGGCTACGGCGCGCGCGGCAAGAGCCAGGAGGAACATGCCAAGATCATGGACGACGCCCGCGCCGTAGCTAAGGCGGGCGCCTTCGCCGTCGTCCTTGAAGGCGTTCTGGAGGACCTCGCCATTGCCATCACCGACAGCCTCGACATCCCGGTCATCGGCATCGGCGCGTCGGCCCATTGCGATGGCCAGGTACTGGTTGCCGAAGATATGCTTGGCATGTTCGAACGCGTGCCCCGGTTCGTGAAACGATATGAAAATATTGCCGAAACCATCAGCAATGCAGCCGAACGCTATGCCGCCGAAGTGCGCGATCGCAGCTTCCCCACCGCCGATCAGGTGTATCGGTCCAAAAAGTAATTTGCGCTAAGCGCCGCCGCCGCTATTGATCGCGCCTTCCGCGAGCTTTTTCTGACGCATATCTGGAGACCCAAGTGGCCCTGACGCCGCAAAACAGCGAAGCCTTCATGCGCGAGGTCGATGAGGCCGTTCGCCAGGACCAGCTGCTGACCTTCTGGCAGCGCTTCGGTCGCTGGATTCTTGGCGCAGTGGTGATCGGCCTGGTCGCCTTTGGGGGCTGGCTCTACTGGCAGCATCACAGCGCCACGCAGGCCCAGGCCGTGTCCGAGGAAATGGACAAGGTGCTTGCCGCCGCCGCAGGTGGTGGAACGCCTGATGCCAAGCAGCTCGATGCCCTGACGAACGCAAGTCAACCCGGCTTCCGCGCGTCCGCCCTTCTGGTGAAGGCGGGCACTGCCGCAGGCAAGGGCGACGACAAGGGCGCAATCGCCGCGTACAAGTCGATGGCAGCGGACAGTTCGCTCGATCAGCCCTATCGCGACATCGCGCTCATCCGCCAGACCGTATTGGAATTTGAGACGCTCCAACCGCAGCAGGTGGTCGATCGGCTCAAGCCTCTGGCGGTGGAAGGCGCTCCCTGGTTCGGCAGCGCCGGAGAGTTGGTCGCGATCGCCTATATGAAGATGCGCAAACCCGAACTCGCTGGACCGATATTCGCCGCGATGGCGAAGGATCCCACTGTGCCGCAGTCGATCCGTTCACGTGCGCGACAGATGGCAGGCTTATTGGGCATAGACGCGGTCGAAACGCCCGCCGCACCGGGACAGGGATGAAGATAAGCGCATGGGAATGCACAGCATGACGAAATTCGCAGTCACCCGCCGGGCCGTGACGGCCGCCGCGATGGTCGCGCTGTTGGCGGGCTGTGGCATCGTGGGGGGCAAGAAAGGCGGCCCCAAGACCCCCGTGGTCGGCAATCGCGTGTCGATCCTGACCAACGAGCTGGGGGTGGAGGTTGATCCGACTCTGGCCGACGTACTGGTCACGCTTCCCGAAGCTTATGCCAATGATCAATGGTCGCAGCCAGGTGGCAGTCCTTCGAAGGCGATGGGCCATTTGGCTTTGAGCGCCTCGCCAGCCAACGCTTGGTCCATTTCGATCGAAGGCAGCACACCGCGCGCGCGCCTCGCCTCCTCGCCCGTCATCGCCAACGGCAAGCTCTACGTCATTGACGCAGGTGCGCGCGTCATCGCATTTGATGCCGCCAGCGGCGCCAAGCTTTGGCAGACGGCCCTGCCCGCCGAAGGTAGCGGCAGAGCCCTGTTTGGTGGTGGCGTCAGCATCGTTGATGACAAGATCTACGCAAGCACCGGCGTGGGTGATGTTGCGGCGCTCAACGCAGCGAACGGCTCGATCCTTTGGAAGAAGCGTCCCGGCGGCCCGCTGCGAGGTGCTCCAACGCTCGCCAATGGCCATGTCTATGTCATGGGTCAGGACAATCAGATTTTCGCCCTCAACCAGACGGACGGCGAAGTACAGTGGACCGACAGCGGCACGCTGCAAGTGACCGGCGTGTTCGGCGTCGCCGCACCCGCTGCGGCGCAGGGCACGGTGATTGCGGGCTACAGCTCGGGCGAACTCACTGCCTACCGCTACGAAAATGGCCGCACGCTATGGGGCGATGCCCTGTCGCGTACCAGCATTTCAACGGCTGTCGCATCACTGACCGATATTGACGCCAACCCCGTTATCGACCGCGGTCGCGTCTTCGCTATCGGCCAAGGTGGCCGCATGGCCTCCTATGAACTGGTCAGCGGCCAGCGGCTGTGGGAAATCAACATCGCCGGTATCTCGACCCCCTGGGTGGCGGGCGAATGGGTGTTTGTCGTAACCAGTGACGCCAAGCTCCTCTGTGTCGCACGGGCGACGGGCAAGATCCGCTGGATCAGCCAGCTTCGTCGGTGGGAGAAGGAAAAGAAGAAAACGAATGCCATCCGCTGGAGCGGACCCGTGCTCGCTGGTGGGCGCCTGATCCTTGTATCCACCCATGGCGATCTCAACTATGTCGATCCGGCGACCGGAACGGTTCAGTCTGAGGTGGACATGAAGCGGTCCATGTCGCTCCCGCCCATTGTCGCGAACAACACGCTTTATATCCTTGCTGACGACGGCAAGCTGACGGCGCTGCGCTAAGGCCGCGCCATAGAAAGGAAAAGGGCCCTCATCATGCTGCCCACAGTTGCCATTGTCGGGCGGCCCAATGTGGGCAAGTCCACCCTTTTCAACCGGCTCGTCGGTAAGAAGCTGGCGCTGGTCGACGACCAGCCCGGCGTTACCCGCGACCGACGCGAGGGCCAGGCGAACCTGCTCGGCGTAGAGTTCACCATCATCGACACAGCCGGTTATGAGGATGAAGATCCCCAGACCCTGCCCGGCCGCATGCGCATGCAGACGCAGGCTGCCGTTGAAAGCGCCGACGTCGCGCTGTTCCTCATGGATGCGCGGGCGGGCGTGACCCCGCTTGATGAGGAAATCGCCCGCTGGCTGCGCGAAGGTGACGCGCCTGTCGTGCTGGTCGCCAACAAGGCGGAAGGCAGAACGGGTGCGGACGGCGTCATGGAAGCCTTCAGCCTGGGCCTTGGCGAGCCTGTCCCGCTGTCGGCCGAACATGGCCAGGGCATGGCCGACCTCTTCCAGGCGCTCCTCCCCTATAT
>JAEZCS010000026.1 GCA_023433445.1 Pseudomonadota bacterium
ATTAGTACTCTCCATCAGCTAATTACCTCGCCCCACCACTGTTCCCATTTTGTTCTGTCCTACAACCCCTCACCTTTGATACCGTCCTGGCAAACCCTCCCCCTAAAGCGGAGCTTTGCCCATGTCCTACCACTTCCCCCCGCTCCCCACCGCCGCCGAGCAGGTCCGCGCCGCCGGCTGGAGCCCCGCGCGGCAGCGGCAGTTTCTGGAAACCCTCGCCGCCACCGGCATCATCACCACGGCCTGCGAGGCCGTCCACATCTCCACCCGCGCCGCCTATGCCTTGCGCATCCGCCGCGACGGCGCGGCCTTTCGCCTCGGCTGGGACGCGGCCATCCTCATCGCCCGCGCGCGCCTTGCCGACGAGCTGCTCGCCCGTGCGCTGACCGGCCATGAGGAAGTGATCCACAAGGACGAGGACACCATCACCCGCCGCCGCCACGACAACCGCCTCGCCATGTCGATGCTCTCCCGCCTCGATCGCATGGCCGACAGCCCGCCCGAAGGCAGTGACGCCGCCCTCGCCCGCGTCGTCGCGCAGGATTTCGCCGCCTATCTCGACATGCTCTGCCCGGATGAGCCGTCAGGCCAATCCGCGCCCGAACAGGCACCGGCGCAGCAGGACCAGCCCGGCCTCGCCCCGCCCTCAACCCCCGTCACGCCGGACATGGACGAAGCCGCCTCACACGACGCCAGCCTGCGCGATCCCGCGCTTGGGCCATGCATCGAAGCCACCGCCACCGCCCTTTCCCCCGGCGCCTCCGCCGCGCTCTTCATCGCCGCCCGCATGGCGCTGCATGAGGGCAAAAGGGCCGCCAATGCCGGTCACGCCCACCCCTTCCATGAACGGTGTGAACTTCGCCCGCCGCTGGTCGATCGCGCCACCCTTCCGCCCGACGAAGCCGCCGCCCGCCTGCGCGGCACATGGTGGGATGAGGAGCGCGAAGCCTGGCGCACCGACTATCCCGCCCCGCCCGGTTTCGACGGCGAAGAGAGCGGCGACATCTACGACATAGACGCCTATGAGCGCGACCTGACGCCTGAGGAAAGCGAGGCGCTGGCCGCGCTGGAGGAAGCCCAGCGCCGCCCCTATGAAGCCGCCGCCGCGCGCGCCCGCGACGCCTTTTTCGGCTTCGCCGCGCTGGAAGGAACGGGCTGATCCGGGGCCCGCCCTTGTAATTTTCGCGTCTTTCCCCTACTTAGGCACTGCTACAGACGCAAATCGACGGTCTTTCGGCGCTTTGCGGCACCAAACTTCCTTCTTTCCCTGCCCCTATAGCGACCGGTCCGTCCACGCTGGATGGGCCGTACGAACGAAGGAACTACCATGAGCATCACCGGAACCGTCAAATTCTTCAATGCCGACAAGGGCTATGGCTTCATTGCCCCTGACGACGGCACCCCCGACGCGTTCGTCCACATCACCGCTGTCGAGCGCGCTGGCCTGGCCACGCTGCGCGAAAAGGACCGCGTTAGCTATGATCTGGAACAGGACCGTCGCGGCAAGATGGCGGCCGTGAATCTTCAGCACGCTGAATAGGCCTTAGCTGATCCGTCCGGGCGCCGCTTCCATGGCGCCCGGGCACACAATCTACCGACCAGAAGGAGCGCCCATGACACATCCAGACTATCGCGCCCTCGCCGCCAACGCCCGCAGCGAAGCGGACGCCGCCACCCTCGCCAATGTCCGCGATCGCTGCCTTCGTTCCGAAGCTGGCTTCCTCGCCATGGCGGAACGGCAGGACCTTGCCGACCGCAACCGCGCCCGCCGCGAAGCCGCCGCCGCTGCTGCGCTCGCCGAACAGGCTGCCACAGCTGAACCTTCCGAAGACCATGCTGCCGACATGCAGCCCCAACAGGCCGCCGGCAACGCTTGACCGCGCAGCGCCGTAGCGCCGTCGATCTGCCTTTCGGGAGCCGGGCAGGACGCGCTTCAAGGACTGATCCAGACTTTAGCACAGCCGCTATGATGGGCGTTGCCCGCCTCGGCCAGCCGCGCCCGACCGATGATCGATCCTCCTGCAATCGCCAGAGGCGCTCATCTTGTCGATTACTCCCAAAGCGCCGGAACTCGACGCCTCCTGACCGGTTATCTCCGCGAACCTCGCAGACATCATCCGGTAAGGAGCTACACCAAATGATCCGCACTCTGATTTTCGGCGCCATCGCCGGCTACGTCGGCAAGAAGCTGTATGACGAAGGCAAGCTGACCGAGTTCAAGGAAGACCTTGTCGGCCGCTACAACCAGGCACGCGGCGAACTGTCCAGCCGCACCGGCAGCGACAGCCTCTCCGGCAGCGAGATGACCCCCGCGGTCACCCCCTCCGCCCCGCGTCAGACGCCGTCCAGCTCGTCCCTCGCCAACTGATTCCCTAATCGCGCCGCTGATAAACCAGCGGCGCGGCAAAGCTGATCGACAACGCAGGGAAACGGACCAGCAGAACCCCGCTGATTGCCGTTCCCGCGAAAGCTGACGCTGCACACATATTATCCGGCGGCTTATCCCTCTGGCCGCTGGCCACCGCCCGCCCGGCGCCGCGTTCTCCCCCCTTTCGCGGCGCTGTGGCGGGCGGACTATTTCCGCTCCACCACGAACACAAAAAAGGGCGCAGCCAAGCCACGCCCTCACCTTGCCGAAAACAGCAGCTGGAGAGAGCAAGCCCCCTCCAGCAGCAATTTTACAGCTTGCCCGTCAATTCCGGTACAACCTTGAACAAATCGCCCACCAAGCCGATGTCCGCGACCTGGAAGATCGGCGCGTCCTCGTCCTTATTGATGGCGATGATGGTCTTGCTGTCCTTCATCCCTGCCAGATGCTGGATCGCCCCGGAAATACCCACGGCAATATAAACTTCCGGCGCCACGATCTTGCCCGTCTGACCGACCTGATAGTCGTTGGGCACATAACCCGCGTCCACGGCAGCGCGCGAAGCGCCAACCGCCGCGCCCAGCTTGTCCGCCAGCGGATAGATGACCTCTTCAAAGGTCGGTCCATCCTTCAGCGCACGGCCGCCCGATACGATGATCTTGGCAGAGGTCAGTTCCGGACGCTCCTGCTTGGCGATCTCGGCACCAACGAAGCTCGACAGCCCCTTGTCGCCAGTAGACGACACGGCTTCCACCGCGCCCGAACCGCCCTCACGCGCCGCCTTCTCAAAAGCGGTGCCGCGCACGGTGATCACCTTCTTCGCATCCTTCGACTTGACGGTCGCGATGGCGTTGCCCGCATAGATCGGGCGCGTGAACGTGTCCTCGCTTTCGACCGACAGGATGTCGCTGATCTGCATGACATCCAGCAGAGCCGCGACGCGCGGCGCGATGTTCTTGCCGTTGCTCGTGGCAGGCGCGACGAACGCGTCATGGCTGCCCATCAGTTCGGCGACCAGCGGCGCGACATTCTCGGCGAGCGCATGGCCGAATGCCGCGTCATCGGCGACATGGACCTTGCCCACGCCAGCGATCTTCGCAGCGGCCTCACCCACAGCGCCGACGCCAGCGCCAGCGACCAGCAGATGCACTTCACCCAGCTTTGCAGCGGCGGTAACGGCGGAAAGGGTCGCGTCCTTGACGGCGCCACCCTCATGTTCAACCCAAACGAGCGTCTTCATGCTGCAACTCCTAGAGCCTTGAGCTTCGCGACCAGTTCATCGACATCGGCAACCTTGACGCCGGCCGAACGCTTGGCGGGTTCGGTAACCTTCAACGTCTCGAGACGGGGGGCGATATCGACGCCGTAATCGGCGGGCGACTTGGTCGCCAGCGGCTTGCTCTTCGCCTTCATGATGTTGGGCAGCGAAGCATAGCGCGGCTCATTGAGGCGCAGGTCGGTGGTGATGATGGCGGGCGTATTCAGCTTCACCGTCTCCAGGCCGCCATCGACTTCGCGGGTCACGCTGACCTTGTCGCCCTCAACCTCAACCTTCGACGCGAAGGTGCCTTGCGGCAGGTTCAGCAGCGCCGCCAGCATCTGGCCGGTCTGGTTGCTATCGTCGTCGATCGCCTGCTTGCCCAGGATGATCAGGCCAGCCTGTTCCTCTTCCTGCACCTTGGCGAGCAGCTTGGCGACGCCCAGCGGTTCGACTTCGTCATCGGTCTGGATCAGGATCGCGCGGTCCGCGCCCATGGCCAGAGCCGTGCGCAGCGTTTCCTGCGCCTTCGCAACGCCGATCGACACCGCAACGACCTCGGTCGCCACGCCCTTTTCCTTAAGGCGAATGGCTTCCTCGACCGCGATCTCGTCGAACGGGTTCATGCTCATCTTGACGTTCGCCAGATCGACGCCCGTGCCGTCGGCCTTCACCCGCGGCTTCACATTATAGTCAATGACCCGCTTCACGGGCACAAGGATCTTCATCGCAACATCCTTTCGTTTCACGCCACAGCCCGCATATGCGGACAAGGACGCAGGCAGCCCTCAAAAAGACCGCCTGCGCCCCATAGTGTCTGTTAAATGGCTGGAAAGTGCCTCAGGCTGCCTTCCTCACTTCCGCCACGATCTTCTTGGCCGCGTCGCCCAGATCGTCCGCCGGGACGATGGCCAGGCCCGACGAGGCCAGAATGTCCTTGCCCTGCTGGACGTTCGTGCCTTCCAGGCGAACGACCAGAGGAACCGACAGATCAACTTCCTTGGCGGCTGCGACAATGCCCTCGGCAATGATGTCGCACTTCATGATGCCACCGAAGATGTTGACGAGAATGCCCTTCACCGCCGGGTCCTTCAGGATGATCTTGAAAGCCGCGGTCACCTTCTCCTTGGAAGCGCCACCACCGACGTCCAGGAAGTTGGCGGGGAATTCGCCGTTCAGCTTGATGATGTCCATGGTCGCCATGGCAAGGCCCGCGCCGTTCACCATGCAACCGATGTTACCGTCCAGCTTGATGTAGGCCAGGTCATATTCGCTGGCTTCGACTTCCGCCGGATCTTCTTCAGTCAGGTCGCGCAGTTCGGCGATGTCCTTGTGACGGAACATGGCGTTGCCGTCGAAGCCGACCTTGGCGTCGAGCACCAGCAGGTTGCCCTGCTCGGTCAGCGCCAGCGGGTTGACTTCGATCTGCTCGGCGTCGGTGTCGAGGAACGCGGCATAGAGCGACGAGGCAACCTTCGCGGCCTGCTTCGCCTGATCACCGGTCAGGCCCAGCGCAGCTGCGACCGAACGACCGTGGTGCGGCTGGAAACCGGTGGCGGGATCGACGGTGAAGGTGTGGATTTTTTCGGGCGTCGAGTGGGCGACCTCTTCAATGTCCATGCCGCCTTCGGTCGATACGACGAATGCGATGCGGCTGCTGGCGCGATCAACCAGCAAGGCGAGGTAAAATTCCTTCGCGATGTCGGCGCCGTCGGTGACGTAGAGGCGATTGACCTGCTTGCCCGCTTCACCGGTCTGGATCGTGACCAGCGTATTGCCCAGCATGTCGGTGGCGTGGGCCTTCACTTCGTCCAGGTTGAAGGCCAGGCGGACACCGCCCTTCGCGTCGGGGCCCAGTTCCTTGAACTTGCCCTTGCCGCGGCCACCAGCGTGGATCTGCGACTTCACGACATAAAGCGGCCCGGGCAACTTCTTGGCGGCTTCGACGGCCTCATCGACCGAGAAAGCGGGGTAGCCGGCGGCGATCGGCGCGCCATATTTCGCCAGCAGTTCCTTCGCCTGATATTCGTGAATGTTCATGGGCCCGGCCCGTCCTTTCGCCTGAAAAGCTGTTGGGCGGGCTAAAGCACAGCGAGCCACATGACTCCAGCTTCATTTCGCAAATTCACTTTGCAAAATTGCAAAGCTACTAAGCCGAAACGACCCCCGTGACGTGATCAGTCGAGCAGGGTGCAGGCGACAGCAGCCTTGCTAGTCACCGCGAATATCTCTGGATCCTCCAGCGCGCGCAGCTTGTAGAGGAAGCGATCAACGGTGAGACCGCCAATGTGCGAATTGCGGATCGAGGCAAGCGATTGGACACGCCGCAGTTGCACCAAGCTCAACCGATCAACCATCCGCTCAGCCATGCAGCCCGCCAGCCTCGGTGAGAGCCCCGCTTCGATCAGTCCCGCTCGCACCTTTGATTCGGGCGATACCGTGGCGCAAGAGGATAGGAACAGAGCCGCTACGGGCATGGTGAGCGCAAAGGCGCGAAGCGATCTGGCCGTCATCTCGACTTCATGGCAATCAATGCCTGAACACAGGGTAAATAGGTCGGACGGGGTAGCAATTTATGGACAGGATTTTCGGCGTTTTCGCACATCGGGTCGCAAGCTGGTCGGGCCAACCACTCGCCTTCATCCTGGCGTCGGCTGTCATCATCGGCTGGATATTGACCGGCCCAGTCTTCCACTATTCCGATACATGGCAACTGATCATCAACACCGGCACGACGATCGTGACGTTTCTGATGGTGTTCCTGATTCAGAATGCCCAAAATCGGGATGGATCAGCCATCCAGGCCAAGCTGGACGAACTTATCCGCGCGGTTACGGACGCGCGCAACGACTTCATTGGCATCGAACATCTGACTGAGGCCGACCTCGAGCGGATCAAGGCCGTACTCGAACAGGAATGCGGCCCCGAAGAAGCGCATCACCAATCACTGGAGCGGTTGATCCGACGGCGCTGATGCTGTCCGCACCGATCAGTGAGCAAGGTTCACGAGGCGCATATTTTCCTCGCGATATGCGCCGATCTGATCGCTGTAGGCACGAGCCAGACCTTCATAGGCGGCACGCCCTTTTTTGGACTGGCTCATCTGTGCTCGCATGAGTGACACCTGCTGCCTGTGCAGAAGGTAGTTCACATCCATCT
Source organism: Pseudomonadota bacterium (assembly GCA_023433445.1). Classification (GTDB taxonomy): domain Bacteria; phylum Pseudomonadota; class Alphaproteobacteria; order Sphingomonadales; family Sphingomonadaceae; genus Sphingobium. Next base: position 6,786 of record JAEZCS010000026.1, read on the forward strand.
CTCCGGTCATACGCCCTCCTACCTATCGCTCACGAGACTAGTTGGGGTGCCGCGGCTCTGATCGAGTCGTCTATCTGGCGATGGAAACGATAGCATTCCTCAAGCCAAGGGACGATTCCGTCCAACGCACGGGTGGAGCAACTCGGCCTAAACGCTATGAACTACGATGTTTCAATGAAATGCCTAACACTCTTTAGCTTATCTAAAAAATCCCTCGCAAAGGTCTATGAAATCCCGGATTAATTTGCCAAGAGCCCCGGCCAAACCGGGGGGTTCTTATCATGGCGCAGTCGCTGACCACGATTTTGGTGGTCATCTACCAAGAGATTTTGCTCTTTGCCGTCGTGGGACTGGCCATTGGCGGGGTCGACGATTTTCTGGTCGACATCATGTTCCTCGGGCGCCGCTGGTGGCGGAACATCGCGGTGTATTCGCGTCACCAGCGCATGACGACATCTACTTTGCCGGCATCGCAAAAAGCGGGCGCCATCGCCGTTTTCGTTCCAGCATGGGGCGAAGCGGAGGTGATTGGACCGATGCTTCGCAATGCGCTCAGTCGATGGTCAATCGGAAGCTATCGCATCTTCGTCGGCGTCTATCCCAATGATCTTGCGACGCTGACAGCCGTCAACGCAATAGCGGTTCAGGATGATCGCGTGGTCCTATGCGTCAACGAACGCCCTGGCCCCACGACAAAGGCAGACTGCCTCAACCTGCTTTGGCGAACTATGGTCGAAGAAGAAGGCCGCACCAGCACGAAGTTCAAGGCAGTCGTATTGCATGATGCGGAAGACGTCGTACATGCCGACGAAATCCGTCTGTTCGACCTGATGATCGACCGGTTCCAACTGGTGCAACTCCCGGTCCTGCCGCTGACCGGCGAAGGCGGCTGGTGGTCGCGCGCGATCGCCAACCATTACTGTGATGAGTTTGCCGAGAGCCATGGGAAGTATCTGACCATCCGCGAAGCCATGGGCGCCTCCGTACCCTCGGCTGGCGTCGCTTGCGCGTTCGAACGACTGACGCTCGAACGCTTGGTAAATCCGGCCAACGGCGGTCCTTTTGACCCCGATTCCCTGACGGAGGATTATGAGGTTGGCCTCCGGATCAAGAATATGGGCGGACGCGGCGTCTTCGTACGAATGCGCGATGCTGGGGGTCAGCTCGTCGCCACTCGCGAATATTTTCCCGACAGCCTGGATGGCGCTGTCCGCCAAAAAGCGCGCTGGATGGTGGGAATTTCGCTAGCCGGGTGGGATCGTCTGGGTTGGCAAGGCGGTCCTGCGGAATGGTGGATGCGCATCCGTGATCGGCGCGCGGCGATTGCCGCCGTCATTCTCTTTGCTGCCTATGTTGCTTTCCTGCTTTGGGGCTTGCTCCTGGCCGCGCGATGGTTCGGCCTGGATGTCGACCACAGATCATCTCCCGCTGTGGAACTGCTGCTCTGGGTGAACTTCGCCTTCATGACCTGGCGCGCTGCTATGCGGGCCATTTTCGTCGGGCGCTTCTATGGTTGGTTGCACGGGGTCGGAGCAGTCCCACGTGCGATCCTTGCCAATCTGATCGCAATGCTGGCCGCACGGCGCGCGGTTTTCCTCTACCTCAAGTCCTTGTTCGGAAAACCGCTGGTTTGGGACAAGACGCAGCATCGCTTTCCCAATCTCTGACGGTCATCATGCACAATTCAAGCACGACACGCGGACGGCCGGTCCGTTTCTTTGCATTCCTCATGGGCGGCTGGGTAATTTTGCGCGTCGCCAGCACCATGGTAGACGGAGACATCGAACAACTTTCGCCATTACAGCCTGAACCTGTGGCCGCCGCCGAGCCAATCACGCCGCAAACAGAGCGCGTGGCGTCGACCAGCTCCGCAACAATCCGACCTCATGCTGCGCAATCATCGGTG
>JAEZCS010000032.1 GCA_023433445.1 Pseudomonadota bacterium
GACCGTTCGGCACGCGCAAGCTGATCTATGCCGACTATGTCGCCTCGGGCCGCGCGCTACGCCAGGTCGAGACCTTCGTCATCGAGAAGATCCTGCCCTACTACGCCAACAGCCACACCGAGGCGTCTTATTGCGGTGGCGCGATGACAAGGCTGCGGCGCGAGGCGCGGGCCGTGATCGCTGCCCATTGTGGCGCGGATGAGCGGTTCGCCACCGTGTTCACCGGCTCGGGCGCGACCGCCGGCATCAACCGTCTGGTGCATCTCTTCGGCATCGCCGAAGCTGCAGCCGCCGGCACCAGACCGCTGGTTCTTGTCGGGCCATATGAGCACCATTCCAACATCCTGCCGTGGCGCGAAAGCGGGGCGGAGGTGATCGAGATCAGCGAGGCGGAGGGCGGTGGACCCGACCTTGCCGAGATTGAGCGTCATCTCGCCTCGGCCGCGCCGGACCGCATCAAGCTGGGCGCCTTCTCCGCCGCCTCCAACGTCACCGGCATCGTCACCGATCCTGATCCGGTTACCGCCATCCTCAAGCGCCATGGTGCCCTGGCCGTCTGGGACTATGCCGGGGGCGCGCCTTATCTGGCCATGGACATGCGCTCGGGAACGCCGTTCGAGAAGGACGCGATCGTCTTTTCGCCGCACAAGTTCATCGGCGGACCCGGTGCGTCCGGCATCATGATCGTGCGAAAGCAAGCGGTGATGCGCGCGCGGCCGGTGTTTGCCGGTGGCGGCACGGTGCGTTTCGTCTCGCCCTGGGGGCATGACTACTCAGGAGACATCGCCGCGCGGGAGGAGGCCGGCACGCCGAACGTGCTCGGCGACCTGCGTGCCGCCCTTGCGGTCCTCATCAAGGAAGCGATCGGCCAGGATTTCATGGACGTGCGCAACAGCGAACTCCGCCACCGGGCGCTCGCTGCATGGCGCAAGAACCCGATGATCGAGATCGTCGGAGGGGGAGGGGAGGGGGCTTCGCCGACATTGCCAATCTTCTCGCTGCGCATCCGCGACGGGCGCGGCGGCCATGTCCACCAGCAGCTCTTCACGCGCATGCTTTCCGACTGCCATGGCATCCAGGCGCGCGGCGGCTGCGCCTGCGCCGGCCCTTATGCACATCGCCTGCTCGACATTACACGGGAACAGTCGGACACGATGCGGGCAGCGATCCTTTCGGGCCGCGAGGTCGAGAAGCCCGGCTGGACCCGGCTCAATTTCAGCGTGCTGATGGACGACGCCAAGGCCGACTTCATCATCGACGCTGTCGATGCGCTTGCCAGCAACCCGTACCCCATGGCCAACGCCTATGGTTGCGACGAGGCCACCGCGCGGTTCAAGCCGCTGGCCGCATGAGATGCCATAAATCCGCCGGGACTCGCGCAATCATCCGCAACCCTGTATGAGGCTCATCGCCTGACGCTGCGTCATGCGTCGGCGCTGGCGCCTGTTCGCGGGGAGCGAGGCAATGCACGACTGGAGTTTTACAAGCGGCGGATGTTCGCTGACGCATGATTTCGCGCGGCGCGAACGCGTTGACTTTGCCAGCGGCAGCGTGAAGGCCTTCATGGACGAATCGCCGGTGATGCCCGGGGTTTCGATCTATCGCGTGGGTGCGCGAGGACGAGGCAGTTTCCGCATGGCCAAGGCTCCGCCACCGGGCGGTGGGCGCGTGATCCTTGGCGCCATGATCGGTGGGCGCGGCGAATGGGCCATGGACGGTGCCGGCAGCCACGCCTGGCGCGATGGCGGCCATGCCTATTCGATGACCCCGGTCGACCGCAGCGTTACCTATGAAGTCAGTTCGGACGAAGCCTGGCATGCCGTTGCGGTGAGGCTGGAGGAAGACGCGCTCGACACGTTTGGAGCCGACTGCAAGCTGCCTTCCCCCGCACGCCGCGCGCTGGAAGGCCGGCTGCGCGACCATGCGAAGGCCCTGCCGCTCACAACGCCGCTTCGGCAAGTCATGCGCGACCTGATCGCACCCGCCTATGCCGGGAGCATGGGACGGCTCTACCGCCAGTCGAAGGCCTTGGAATTCATCGCGCACCAGTTCGACCTGCTCGCGCAGGAGGATACGACAGGTGCGATCCTGAATGGGCCGGAACTGGTGCGTGTTCGCCGCGCACGGGACCGGCTTATCGAGGACCTGCGCGATCCCCCGACGCTGGATGAGCTAGCCGCCTCGGTCGGGCTGACGCCGCGCCGGCTCAACACGGGTTTCCGCCAGCTTTTCGGCACCACGGTGTTCGACTATTTGCGCGACGCGCGCATGGACGCCGCCCGCCGCATGCTCGACGAGGGACTGGACATGCCGCTCAAGCAGCTTGCCTGGAATGTCGGCTATGGCCAGGCAACCAACTTCGTCACCGCCTTCCGCCGCCGCTATGGCGTTTCGCCCGGGAGATATCGGCGGACCACGGCGGGCGAAGGCTGAAGCGGGCGGCTCAGCCGGCTCGAAGGACGCAGGACTCCCACGCGAGACCAGTTTATGCGCGGCGGCGAAAGCTATGCGCGCGGGTCACGACATTGCGGCGAGCACACCACATTCCTAGACGCACATCCGCTTCGCCCGACCGCGGCGCAAGCAGGGC
>JAEZCS010000035.1 GCA_023433445.1 Pseudomonadota bacterium
ATCCGAAGGCCTTTACCCAAGGCCTCTTCTTCCATGACGGCGCGCTCTATGAAAGCACCGGCCTTGAGGGACGGTCCGACATCCGCAAGGTCTCGCTCGAAGACGGCCAGGTGCTGGAGAGCCGCCCCCTCGCCCCGCAATATTTTGGCGAGGGGATCGTCAACTGGAAGGATCGGCTGATCAGCCTCACCTGGCGCCACCGGCAGGGCTTCGTGTGGAATCTCAAAGACTTCAAGCCATTATCGCAGTTCCGTTATGAAGGCGAAGGCTGGGGACTTACCCAGGACGGCCGCAACCTCATCATGAGCGATGGAACATCGCAGCTGCGCGTCCTGGACCCCGAAACGCTGCGCGAGCAGCGCCGGATCACCGTGACCTTCAACGGCCGCCCGGTCGATCGCCTGAACGAGCTGGAATATGTGAAGGGAGAGGTCTGGGCGAACATCTGGTACGACACGCGCATTGCTCGCATCGATCCGGCGACCGGCGAGATTGTCGATTGGATCAACATCGCGCCGCTGCTGCGTGAAAGTGGTGTGACCGACAGCGAAGGCGTGCCCAATGGCATCGCCTACGACCAGCAAGGCGACCGCATTTTCATCACCGGCAAATATTGGCCCAAGCTGTTCGAGATCCGCCTGCACCGCGAAGCGGACGCGTCGAACGGGGAGTGAGCTGGGCGGCTAAGAGCACGCTGCGTTCAATCGGACGCAGGTCGCGTGCTCTAGTTTTTTTCAGCGGAAAGCCGGTTCCCACTTTTCCGCACGATGCTTTAGCTCCCCGCCTTTTTCCGCCGCGTCTCCCATCCCTTTTTCGCTGCGGCGGATCGTTCAGCCGCAGACCGCTGCGCCGATGCCTGACCACCTTTCCGGCCACCCTAGCGCGAGGATCCGTGCGTGTCGGGTTTGCCGCGCCCTGAGCCCGACTTGTTACCGCCACCGGACTCCTTGTTCACCGTTGCCCAGGCGCGCCGTTCCGCCTCCTTGTGCGAAACTCCGCGATCCTCATAGCCTTCCTCGATATGTTCGGCCTTGCGCTTCTGCTTGTCGGTATAGCTGCTCTTGTCTCCACGCGGCATGATTGACCTCCTGTCAGCACTTTCTCGTGCGCTACCAACGATCACCGGCCCATCCTGTTCACTGCGGCGTGTGCGGGCGGAACGGAAGGCGTCCAGCAGGCGTTCCCCGGCAATGGAAGAACGCACCCTCATCGAACGGCTCGCCCGCCACCTGGCCGTCGACGATCCCGATCAATGGCACGCGCGAGTCGCCGACGCCGCCAGTATTTTGGCCATCATGAAGGATCCTGACCCTGCGATGCGAGAGGCTGGCGATCAGGCGCAATGGCGCGCGATGATCAACGCGGCGCTGCGTGAACGGTGGGTCGTAGCCACCCATCCGGGCGGCGACCAAGCCGAACCCGGTACCGACGAAGAAGGCGAATTCTCGCTCCATCCGGATGGAGTGACGCGCGACAGCGCGGACTGGGTACATGTTCATGACCGGCAGGAGAAACCATCATGAAGGGGTTGTTGAAGCTCGCATTTTTCGGTGGCTTGGGCGCCGTGGCATGGCGTGCCTGGCAAGATAGGCATACTCCAGCCGAAAAGGATGATCGAGGCCCCGTTGGCTCGTCAGGGATCGTCAGGGATGCAGGACCCGAAGAACAGCATATCGACGCCCGGGACTGGGACAAGGTTGATGAGCAGGTGGACGAATCCTTCCCGGCAAGCGATCCGCCGGGCAATTATTGAACCGTCGACGGGGTTCGTCGTGACATGCGCGGTCATTGCCCCTGCCCCGCCCTCGCTCTATGAGCCGGAGAGGTAAAGTCGCACGCTGCTGCATGTGGCTTGAAACAGGGGAAATCTAACCAATGCCTTCGGGTCTCATCGCGCTGCTCGACGACGTAGCGGGAGTAGCTAAGCTCACTGCCACCTCCCTTGACGATGTAGCGGCCGCCGCAGGCAGGGCCGGGTCGAAGGCGGCGGGTGTCGTGATCGACGACGCGGCCGTAACCCCGCGCTATGTCGTCGGCTTGACGCCCGATCGCGAGTTGCCGATCATCTGGAAGATTGCGCGCGGGTCGTTGCGGAACAAGTTGCTGTTCCTTCTGCCCGCCGCATTGTTGATCAGCGCCTTCGTGCCATGGCTTCTCCCGCCCCTGCTGATGCTGGGCGGCGCCTTCCTGTGTTTCGAAGCGGTCGAAAAGCTGCTGGAAGCAATCCAGGGTGGCCATGACGTGGTCGACGAAGCGCTCGCCACCCACAACTCGCAGGAGCTGGAAGACAAGAAGGTCGCGGGCGCCATCCGCACCGACTTCATTCTTTCGGGCGAGATCATGGCAATCTCGCTCGGCACTGTCGCTTCCGAATCGCTCTGGCAACAGGCGCTGATCCTTACGGTTGTCGCTCTCGTCATTACGGCGGGCGTCTATGGTGTCGTGGGCTTCATCGTGAAGATGGACGACATCGGATTGCATCTGGCCCAACGCTCCTCATCGGCGACACGCGCCATCGGGCGGGGACTGGTTCTTGCCATGCCCGTTGTGATGAAAATCCTCTCGGTGGTCGGCACCGCCGCCATGCTGTGGGTCGGCGGCGGGCTGATTGTTCATGGCTTGCACGAATTTCACTGGGACTTGATACCGGGCGCCATCCACCACGCAGCGCAAAGCGTTGCCGCGACTGCGCCGGCGATCGAGCCCATCCTTCATTGGACCGTAACCGCGATCGGTGGAGCCATCGTCGGACTGGTGATCGGCGCGATCATCGTTGCCGTGCTGCATCTGTTCAAAAGGCATTAAACGCACCCGATCAGGCGCAGCTCTTGCGCCGCGCAGGTTGCCGATGAACGACATGGAAAAATCCCACAACCGCTCACTCTGGCGCCTCGAAGCAAGCGCCCTGCTCGCGCTCGCCCTGCCGATGATCGCGGGCAATGTCGCTTGGGCAGGAATTGCGGCGACTGATCTTCTGCTGATTGGCCGGCTGGGCGCGAAAGGTGTCGCGGCTGGCGCGCTTGCCATCAACCTTTTCCATGCTCTGCTCATATTCGGCATGGGGCTCGTTACCGCCGCCGCGCCATTGATCGCCAATGAGCGTGGCCGCAGGCGCCATTCCGTGCGCGACGTGCGCCGCACGGTTCAGCAAACCCTGCGCGCCGCCGTTTTCTTTGTTCTCCCCGCCTGGCTTCTCCTCTGGCAAAGCGAAGCCATATTGCTCGCCATGGGCCAGCAACCCGACCTTGCCTATCAGGCGGGCCAAATGATGCGCGGCCTGCAATGGGCGCTGCTCCCGTTCCTCGCCTTCACGACATTGCGCAATTTCATATCTGCGCTGGAACGGCCGATCTGGGCCGTAGTCATCATGCTGCTTGCCATCCCGTTCAATGTCCTGGCGGGCTGGGCACTTATCTTCGGCAATCTTGGCCTGCCGGCGCTCGGTCTGTGGGGCGCAGGACTGGCAAGCACCCTTTCCTCGTCCTTCCTGTTCTTCAGTCTGCTCGCAGTCATACTGGTCGACCGCCGCTTCCGTCGTTATCGGGTCATGGGCCGGTTCTGGACCCGCGACCGCGAGCGGCACCGTGCCGTCTGGGCGCTTGGCCTGCCCATCGCCATCACGGTGGGGTTCGAAACAACCGTGTTCAACGCCTCGGCCTTGCTCATGGGCCTGATCGACCAGGCTTCCCTGGCAGCCCATGCTGTCGCCATCCAAATCGCCGCGCTGCTGTTCATGGTGCCGATGGGCATAGGGCAGGCCGCAACCGTGCGCGTCGGCCTTGCTCAGGGGCGTAGCGATGCAGCGGCGATCGGACGCGCTGGCTGGCTTGCCCTTATCCTCGGATTCGGCTTCGCGCTGGGTGCCGCGATCCTGCTCATCTCCGTTCCCCGCCTGCTGATCGGCGCTTTTCTCGACCTCAGCGACCCTGCCAATAATCAGACCGCAGCGCTCGCAGTCAGCTTCCTTGCTGTCGCCGCACTGTTCCAGCTGGTCGACGCCACCCAAGCGGTGGCGGCAGGCGTCTTGCGCGGCCTGCACGACACCACCGTGCCCATGATCTTCGCGCTTGTCGGCTATTGGATCATCGGCGTCGGCGTGGGAACGATCCTTGCTTTCCCACTCGGCATGAAGGGCCTCGGCATCTGGTTCGGACTGGCGAGCGGCCTCGGAGTAGTGGCGTTGCTTCTGCTCGCTCGCTGGTCGATGCGTCAGCGGCTCGGCCTTGTCGGCTCATCCTGAAAAGTGCCCGGATGCGCTCCAGCGAGTTGCTGCGGCGCACAAAGCAATTGAAGACGAGCGACGAATCGGTAAATACGAAAATCATGACTGCCCCGACGACCATTTTCGAAGCCATCGCGCTCCAGAAATGCCTGAAGGCGACCTATAACAAGATGGTCGTCAAGCTGGCGCCCCACATCCTCTACACGCGCCATGATGAAATGTTCATCGACGCTGTCACCGTCGAGCGTGAAGGCGGGCCACCGCGCGAACTGAAGCTTGGCACGTTCAAGCTCGCGGGCCTCAACGACGTATCCATCCTCGATGAGACGTTCGAGGCGATGTACGGCCTCTACAACGAAGATGACGACAAATATAAGGGCGTGACCCTGTTCGCCGTCGCTCCTGAAAGCGCTGCCGCCTGACAGGTGGGGGAGCGACCGCACGCGGCCGCTCCTGTCATTTCTTCAGCCGGTACCCCGTGCGGAATACCCAGGCGATGACGGCCACGCACACCGCCAGCATCGCGGCAATGAACAGCAGGCTGAACTCGATCCCGACATCGCCCCGACCGAAGAAGGTCCAGCGGAAACCCGAAACCAGATAAACGATCGGGTTGAACAAGGTAATCGTTCGCCAGGGTTCGGCCAGCATATGTACCGAGTAGAAGGCGCCGCCCAGGAACGTCATGGGCATGATCAGCAGCATCGGGATAACCTGCAACTGCTCAAAGCTCTGCGCCCAGATGCCTAAGATAAAGCCGAACAGGCAGAAGCTGACCGCGATCAGCACCATGAATGCCGCCATGGCGAAAGGATGTTCGACATGGACATCGACAAACAGATGCGCCGTCACGAAGATGATCGTCCCGACGCTTAGCGACTTGGTGGCCGCAGCGCCGACATAGGCGATGACCGTTTCGGTGGCCGACACAGGCGCGGACAGAAGCTCATAGATGGTGCCCGCGAATTTCGGCATGTAGATGCCGAAGCTCGCGTTGAAAATGCTTTCGGTGAACATCGACATCATGATGAGGCCGGGCACGATGAAAGCCGCATAGTCGATGCCGTCGATCTGCGTCATACGCGATCCGATCGCCCCGCCGAACACAACGAAATAGAGCGATGTGGTAATCACCGGCACCAGCAGGCCGGTCAGCAGGGTGCGGCTGAACCTGTGCAATTCGAACTTGTAGATCGACCAGATCGCTCGATAGTTGAATCCGCTCATGCCGCCTTCTCCTGATGGACCAGGCTGACGAAGATATCTTCCAGGCTGCTCTGCTGTGTGTTGAGGTCCTTGTAGCCGATGCCAAGATCCCCAAGCTTGCGCAGCAGCGACGACACCCCCGTCCGTTCGGCGCGGGTGTCGAAAATATATTCCATTTCAAACCCGTCGGACTTGAGCGCCAGGTCCCATTCTGAAAGTTCGGCGGGTACTTGGCCCAGCGGATGGGCCAGTGAGATCGTCAGGCTCTTCTTGCCCAGCTTCTTCATCAGCGCCGACTTCTCTTCGACCAGGATCAACTCGCCGTTATTGATCACGCCCACCCGGTCGGCCATTTCTTCGGCTTCCTCGATATAGTGGGTCGTAAGGATGATGGTGACGCCGGTTTGCCGCAATTCACCGATCAGCTTCCACATGTCGCGCCGCAGTTCGACGTCGACGCCTGCCGTAGGTTCGTCCAGGAACAGCACGCGCGGCTCGTGGCTCAGCGCCTTGGCGATCATCACGCGCCGCTTCATGCCACCTGACAGTTCAAGCATCTTGTTGTTGCGCTTGTCCCACAATGACAGGTCGCGGAGCACCTTCTCGATGTGCGCGTCGTTGCGGGGCTTGCCGAACAGCCCGCGGGAAAAGCGCACGGTATCGATCACCCGTTCGAACGCGTCGGTCAGCAGTTCCTGCGGCACCAGCCCGATCGCAGAGCGTGACCCTCGATAGCTGCGCACGATATCATGCCCTGCGACTGTAACGGTTCCACTGGTCGGTCGTACATTGCCACAGATGATGGAAATCATCGTGGTCTTGCCCGCACCGTTCGGACCTAACAGGGCGAATATCTCGCCTTCCTCAATCTCCAGATCGATGCCCTTGAGTGCCTGATATCCCGAAGCGTAGCTCTTCTTCAGCCCGGACACGGTAATGATGGACGCCATGCGCGCGAATGCCCCTCTTTATCTGCTCGCCTAGATAGGGTCGCGAGGCGTCTGCGCAACCGGGCTATTCCCCGCTGCGATGAAAGCGGAACACGGTGGCAGGCGGAAAATTGCGCACGGTTTGTCCAACCCGCGCGACCTCGAGATCCAAGGCGTGCAGCACATCACGGCTGACAGGAGGGCGCGTGGAGTAGGTGAACTGGATGAAATAGCCGCCCGGCCGCAACATACGAAAAGCTTCGGACAGAATGTCCGCGTGCATATGGCGGTCCATTGCCAGCAAGGGCAAGCCGCTCACCACGGTTTGATATTGGCCCGGTTCACCCGCCGCAGCTGTTGAAACGATCTGCGCGGGCGTTTCCAGCACTGACACAAGAGGAAAGTGGCGCCGCAGCCCGCGGGCAAAGGCGGGATTAATCTCCACCACTTCAAGCTTTTCAGGCGGCAGGCCCGTTTGCAGGATAGCGCGCGTAAAGACCCCAGTACCGCCGCCCAGCTCCATCACTCGACCATCCAACGGATCGATATGGGCTACCATCAACCGCGCAAGATACCGGCTGCTCGGCACCACGGACGCGGTCTGGCGCGGTTTCTTTACCCAGGCAGCCAGAAAATCCAGATATTCCGTCGCCTTCGCGCGGAATTCGCCTCGGGGCATGGTGATGGCCCGGCCTCGTTTGGACTTGTCATGCATGAGCGAAAGGTGACCGGGAACATGTCATCGCGACTCCCCTTAGCGAGCCGGGCGCGCGCCGTCGATTGGCTTTAACATGTCTGAAGATGGCAAATTTTTGGCTCGCGCGGCACTCATCCTGTTTTTAGGGAAAGTCATCGTTCAAATTCCATCGATCCCACCGACATTCGAACGGGCTGCAGCCTCACTTTCGTTCTGATCTTAAATTTACAGGCTGGAAAGCTGGGTGGTGCTATCATGATGGCAACGCGATCAGAAAATTTACCTTCCCGTTCAGCCACTTAGTTCGTTGCCGCAGGTTCATGCAACCTCCTCCACTATCGGCGGGTTCAACAGCAAATCATTGTTTTGGAGGAGAATTCATGCGCAAAGCGATTATCGCCCTGTCGGCCGTGTCGATGGCCATTCCGGTTTCGATGGCCGTGCCTACGGACGGAGCCAGCGCCCGCAAGCATCACAACTATCGCGAATGGCGCGGCCGTGACGGACGCATGTATTGCCGCAAGTCGAACGGCACGACCGGCCTGATCGTCGGCGGCGTGGGCGGCGCGCTGCTCGGCCGCACGATCGATACCCGTGGTGATCGCGCAACCGGCACGATCCTGGGCGCAGCCGGTGGCGCGCTGCTGGGCAAGGAAATCGACAGCAAGCGCCGCTGCCGCTGAACTGAGCCAGAATGAAAAAGGGCGGCTCCCGATCCGGGGCCGCCCTTTTCATATGGCTTGATAATTGAGCTTATTGCGCAGCGGCGCCGCGCGCGTCCTCAACCTTGAAGACAACCGGCTGACCGCCCGACACGCCGGAAACCTTGCCGTTCCGAACCGCCAGGTTGAACGCCACGGCATCGGGATAACGGCGACCGGAAATCAGCTGGCCGGTCTTGGTATCCTTCACCTCATAGACGTAGGTATAGCCTTCATGGGTGAAGCGCTGCTTGCCTTCTTCCGCCTGAGCGGGTGCGAGGGCGGCGGCGACGGTGGCAACTGCGCCAGTAAGAATGAATTTCGACAGCATTCGCATAGGTTTTCTCCTTGTGAATGCCGATCAAACACCTCTGCATTGTCTTGTTCTGTTGGCCCCCAGCCTATGCGAGGGACACACGCGCGCAATCGCAAAAAGCGGAACACCAGTTGCGGCTGACGCAACTGGCCGCCTTCAGGCCTCGGACAGCGAGAGAATATGTCGGAACTGCGCTTCGGTGAGAGGAGCGACGGACAGGCGCGACTGCCGCAGGATCACCATGTCGGCCAACGCCGGATCGGCCTTCATCGTCTTGAGCGTGACGGGCTTCTTCAGCTTCCGTTCGGGCGCGACATGCACGGCGATCCACTTGCCGCTTTCATCCGCGCTGTCGGGAGCCGCTTCCTCGACGATCTTCATGATGCCGACAGCTTCCACGCCAATATTGCTGTGGTAGAAGATCGACAGATCGCCCTTGCGCATCGCCTTCATGTTCAGCTGCGCCGCATGGTTACGCACCCCGTCCCACTCGGCCTTTCCTTTCTTGACCAGGTCGTCATAGGAAAAGACATCGGGTTCCGATTTCATGAGCCAGTAGTTCATGATGACCTAATTGCATCAGCCGGAAGGGACGATCAAGGATCGGACCTATATTTGAAGGGAAGGCTCAACTTGCCGAACGCAACCCTGGAACAAGTCCCGCTGCTGTCAATGAAAGCCATGACAAAGCAGGATTTTGCGGCGGCGCTTGGCGATTCGTTTCAGGAGTTCGGCTTCGCCATGGTGAGGGACCATGGCATGGACGCTGCTCTCATCGATGAGGGCTGGCGGCTCGCCCACGCCTTCTTCGCTCTGCCTGATGATGTGAAGCGCCGCTATGACGCCAGCGGCAATGGCGGCCAACGGGGCTACACAGCTTTCGGCCGGGAAATCGCCAAGGGCGCGAGCGAGAATGACCTCAAGGAATTCTGGCATGTCGGTCGGAGCCTGCCCGAGGGACACCGCCTGACTGCCACCATGCCCCCGAACATATGGCCGCAGGAAATACCACAATTCCAGTATCTTTTCAGCCGTCTTTATGCCGAGTTCGACCGCATAGGGGCTGAACTGCTCTCCGCGATCGCCCTCTATCTTGGGCTGCCGGAACGCTGGTTTGACGATGCGATCGAAGACGGCAATTCGATCCTTCGCCTGCTGCACTATCCACCCGTCTCGGCGAGCACCCCTGGTATCCGTGCCGCCGCGCATGAGGATATCAACCTCATCACCCTGCTGCTCGGCGCAGAAGAAGGCGGGCTGGAGATCCAGGATCGACAGGGCAACTGGCTACCCGTCATTCCCCCGCCTGGCGCGCTCGCGATCAATGTCGGCGACATGCTCCAGCGCCTGACCAACCATCGCCTGCGATCAACAAGCCACCGGGTCGTCAATCCTCCCCCGGAACGGCGTGGCGTGGCGCGTTATTCCATGCCCTTCTTCCTGCATCTGCGCCCGGATTTCCTGATCGACGCGCTGCCGCAATGCGTGGATACGGACCACCCCCGCCGCGATCCGCCCATCACCGCGCACGATTATCTGATCGAGCGGCTGCGCGAGATCGGGCTGGTGAAAGGCTGAACGCGCGTCAGGCTATTTGCGCCACCGGCCCAGCGTGATGCCTATTTCCTCGCCTTTTTCGCTGAGCGCCAATTTGATGATCTTCACTTCGACATGCAGCACCTTGTCATCCTGCAGAAAGATGGTGTCGATGATATGGTCCGCCACCGCTTCGATCAGCGTGAAATGCTGCCCTTCCGGAAGTGCCGTCGTAGCGGCATGCTTCAGGTCCATGTAATTTTTCGAGCGGGATAGCGGCGTATCCAGCTCATAATGATCGGCGACCTTCAACCGGGCGCGGATGGATATGCGCAGCGGCTGCGGCAGATGGGTCTCTTCTGAATAAATGCCGGTCAGGACATCCACGTCCAGATGATTGACCTCCAGCGTCAGAAAATCGTCAAATCCGCTGTTCATGGCTTTCCTGCTGCTGGCGATGGCCAGAATAGACTTTAATTTTGCAGAGCAGGCGCTAATCCCGCCGCTCCCGGCGCGGTCCATGCGCCATTGACGGCGGATCGGCAAGACGTGTCTCATATTGTGCCCCTCAACATCGTGGCGGAAGAGGCTATCGAGCGGCTGCTCGATGCCGCCTTTGGCACTGATCGGCATGGCCGCACCGCCTATCTGATCCGGCACGGCATGCCTTGGCTGCCGGAGCTTTCCTTCGGCATGATGGACGAGCATGGGGAACTGGTGGGCTCGCTGCAAAGCTGGCCGGTCGCTCTAACCCATTGTAACGGAACCCAGACGCCCCTCATAATGGTGGGTCCCGTCGCTGTAGCACCCGCACTTCAGGGCACCGGCCATGGCCGAGCGTTGATGGATGCCGTCGTCAATGCAGCCCGCGCCCTTCATAGCGAGCCGCTGATAATGATCGGCGATCCGGAATATTACGGCCGCTTCTGGGGTTTTTCCGCCGCAGCCACGGACGGCTGGAATTGCCCTGGCCCCTATGAAGCGCGCCGCCTGCTCGCCCTTTCGCCAGATGGCGCGACCATTGGCGGCGAAGGCATGCTCGGGCCGCGAATCACCGCGACTGTTTGATTTCCCTTTTGCCTTCCTGTTCATGCGATCCTATCTCGGCGGCATGCCGATGGACCCACTGCCCGATCTCGCAAACCTGTCGCTCGCCGAAA
This sequence comes from Pseudomonadota bacterium, assembly GCA_023433445.1. GTDB lineage: Bacteria > Pseudomonadota > Alphaproteobacteria > Sphingomonadales > Sphingomonadaceae > Sphingobium. The sequence continues at coordinate 10,768 of JAEZCS010000035.1, forward strand.
TAGTTCGCCTGGCCGAAGAAAAGCGCCTGCCGCCAGTTGATAAGTGGAACCCTGACCATTGCGGCGACAGCGAAATGCGCATCGCTCGCGACGGCACCTGGTTCCACCAGGGCTCTCCGATCGGTCGCGAGACGATGGTGCGCCTATTTTCCACCATCCTGCGGCGTGAGAGCGATGGCTCCTATGTTCTTGTAACTCCCGTCGAAAAACTCTCCATCGAAGTGGAGGACGCCCCGTTTCTGGCGGTCGAGTTGAAGAGCGAGGGTGAAGGCCGCAGCCGCGCTCTCGTCTTTCGCCTCAACAGCGGGGATCTGATCGCCGCTGGGCCAGATCACCCTCTCGTCATCCGCGAAACGCCAGACGGCCCGCACCCCTATCTCCATGTCCGCGGCGGACTGGAGGCATTGGTCAACCGTAGCGTCTATTATGAGCTGATGAACCTTGCCCTTGACGAAGCGAACGACCCTGTCGGCTTGTGGAGCAACGGCGCATTTTATCGACTGGACGGTCTGGCATGAACCTGGCTGACCGGCTGCGATCCGCACTGGCCGAGGGACATAGGCGCGAAGTCGGGCTCACGACATCGGACACGCGCGATCCTCGCATCGACGGCGCATTGGTGCTCGCGCCTGCCGCCGTGCTGGTCGCCATCACCGATCGGCCGGTGCCCGGCCTCATCCTAACCGAACGCGCGGCTTCCCTGCGCAAGCATCCAGGACAGATCGCCTTTCCCGGCGGTCGCGTGGATCAAGACGACCCCAGCGAAATCGCCGGTGCGTTGCGGGAGGCGCAGGAGGAAATCGCCCTGGCGCCCGACATGGTGGATGTCATCGGCACGACCGATCGCTACCACACCTTCACTGGCTTCGACATCATTCCCGTACTCGGGGTGATCCCACCTGATATGCCACTCAAGCCCCAGGCAAGCGAGGTCGCCGATTGGTTCGAACTGCCCCTGTCCTTTGCCCTCGATCCCGCAAACAGGATAAAGCATAACATTCAATTTCAGGGGGTTGAGAGGCATTATTACGAGATAATGTGGAACGATCGTCGTATCTGGGGCATCACCGCCGCCATCCTGGCCAATCTCTCGCGGAGGCTCGACCTTGACCGCCTTGTTGCCTGACGCCGACTGGCAGCACCGGCCTGGCCTGGATGGCCTGCTCGCCGCGCTTGGCGCTGATCAGGGCCTTGCCCGCTATGTCGGCGGCGCGGTGCGGGACGGGCTGCTGGGGCTTCCTGTCAACGATCTCGACATCGCCACGGCGCTGGAGCCGCAACAAGTGGTGGATCGGCTCAAGGCCGCTGGGATCAAGGCCGTGCCCACCGGCATAGATCATGGCACCGTCACCGCCGTCATCGCAGGCTGGCCGGTGGAGATCACGACCTTACGCCGGGACGTCAGCACAGACGGCCGCCGCGCGACCATCGCCTACACCATCGACTGGCGGGAAGACGCCGCCCGGCGCGACTTCACGATCAACGCCCTTTACGCCGACCCCTGCACTCATGAAGTCACTGACTTCTTCGGTGGTGTCGACGATCTGCGCGCAGGCCGCGTCCGCTTTATCGGCAGCGCCGCTGAACGGATCGCAGAGGATCATCTGCGCATCATGCGCTACTTCCGCTTCCTCGCCCGCTTCGGCCACGAAACACCGGACGAAGAGGCTTATGTGGCCTGCCGCGCCGCCGCCAACAGCCTCATGGCCCTGTCTCGCGAGCGGATTGCCGACGAACTGCTGAAGCTGCTCGCCCTGCCCGATCCCCTCGCCTCGATCCGCCTGATGATCGAAGGTGGCATCTTTCGCCCCGTTCTGCCTGAGATTGGCCTGGACGGGCTCGCCAGGATGGAACGGCTTGTCGCGCGCGAGATTGAGGCCGCTGTCCCGCCCGCCGCCTTGCGCCGACTGGCTGCTTTACTCCCCCCCGACGCGCGCGCCGCGGATGCGGTGGGCGCACGCCTGAAGCTATCGAACAAGGCCCGCAAGCGCCTGGCCACAGCCCTCGAAACGATGGCTCCTGCCAGTTCGGCCAGGGCCCTTGCCTTCCATATCGGTGTGGAGGGCGCAATCGATCGCCTCCTGCTCAACCCCTCATCGCCGATCGACAGCATCGCCCCGCTGGAAGACTGGACCCCGCCTCCACTGCCGATCGGCGGAGGCGCCCTGATCACGCGCGGCCTGACTCCCGGTCCTGACGTGGCAAAGGCATTGGGCGAAGTGCAACGCATCTGGGTGGATGAAGGCTTTCCCGAGGAAGGCCGTGTCAACCAGATTGCGGATCAGATCGTTTCGAAATTCCAGCGCGCACGCCAGTAATCGAACGCTTCATTTTCCGGCATCGGACGCGCAAAGTAAAATCCCTGTCCATGGCCGCAGCCCATGGATTGCAAAGCGTGAGCCAGCTCCTGGGTCTCTATGCCCTCGGCCGTGACATGCAGGTTAAGTGATTCGGCCAACGAGAGGATCGTGCGGACGATCGCCAGCTTGTCCTTATCCTCCAGCATGGTGGATACGAAGCTGCGGTCGATTTTCAAAATGTCGATCGGCAGGCTGTGCAAGCTGGCGAGGTTTGAATAGCCCGTGCCGAAATCGTCCATGGCGATCGGCATCTCGAGATCCTTCAGCGCCACCAGCAACTTACGCGCCTTGTCCGGGTCGGCGATGATAGCGCTTTCCGTCAGTTCGACGGTCAGGCGCTTGCCCGAAACACCCGAATAGCGCAGCGATTCCTCGAACATCGAAGCTACATCGTCCCGCGCCATCTGGATCGGGGACAGATTCACGTTGATGCCGACCGGCAGAGCCTGTCCAAATTTGGCATCCCACCGGCTCAGCGCCTGCGCCGCCTCATAAGCCGCCCACCGACCAAGCGGCGTGATGAGGCCGCTTTCCTCCGCTACCGCTATGAATTCGCACGGGGACACATGGCCAAGCTCGGGATCATTCCAGCGGGCGAGCGCTTCGAAGCCGGTAATCTCGCCAGTCTGCAATTGGATCAGCGGCTGGTAGGCGAGAGTCAGGTCGCCCTGTGTCAGGGCGGTTCGCAACCGACTTTCGATCGAAAAGCGCCGCTGCGCCTCCTTGAGGACTCCGTTGCGATAGATTTCCACCTTGCCGCTGCGCTTGGCGATCTTCACCGCCGCCTGGGCCTTCCGCACCACATCGTCGGGGTCATCATCAAGGCTGGTCGAAAGGGCGCAGCCAATCGCACAATCCACACGGATCTGCAGATCGCTGAGCCGGATCGGTGAGTTCAGCGCGTCCTTGACTCTCTGCACAATGTGAAGACAGTCAGACAAGCCATTGTTTAGTCTCGCGAATATGGCAAAGTCGTTACCGCCAATCCGGGCGAGTACATCGCCTTGCCGCAGGTTGGATTTCAGACGCTTGGCGACAGTGATGAGCAGTTCGTCACCGGCCATCGGCCCCAGCGATTCGTTGACGCGGCTGAACCGGCTGAGATCGATCGCGATGATCCCGAACTGTGAATTGCCCGCCCACGGCATATTGCGCAGCCGGTCGTCAATCTCTTCGCCGAAACCCGTGCGGTTCGGCAGCGCGGTCAGCCCATCCGATAACAATTCCCGCCGCAGGTTCCTTTCGGTGACGCGATCACTGGTGCGATCCATCGCCGTGAAAAGAATGAGGTCCAGCCCATCTTCGTTCGAAGGCAGCAAGCCCGCCGTGCAAGAAAAATATTCTGGTCCCAGCGGACCATCGCGCCGCAATTCAAACGATGAACAGGTCCCGCCAGCAAGCGCAATCTCGACAAGCCGGCTGCGCCACTCATCGCAATATGGCCGCTCAACGTCAGGATCCCTGTCTTCCAGGAAGCTGCGATAGAAGCTCTTATTGACGGCGACGAGCGCCACGTCCCCGTCCTTGACGCATAGCATGGCCGCTGCGTGCGGCACGGCCTCGAGCCATTGCTCCATTTCGGCCTGGCAGCGCAGATGCGTGCGTTCGGACCTCGCAAGGAGGTTGCCGTCCAGCCTTTGACTTGGCCGAATACGCACAGGGACCGACTTCATATCCCCCGGATTACGCACCAGTGGTAAATTTTCAGGAAACGACTGAATATCATTTCAAGCAGTTAAACGGATTGCCGCGCAATCGTCAAAAGCGGTTGTCACGCGGAAAGCCGACGGGCGGCATCCGGCCTGCTGCACCCCGTGCGACCCGCCATGGCGTCATGTCGGCCTCGGTCCGCGTCCTGCCGCTTTCGCCACCCATCGTCCAGCTGAGCCCATCGCTCATCCGGAAAGCAATCGCATCGGAAAGCCCGCCATCGCGATAGCGTTGCATCTGGACGCCCTGCCCCCGCGACATGCGCGGCATTTCCACCAGCGGGAATACCAGCAGCTTGCGATTCTCGCCCACGACGGCAACGCTGTCCGCTTCGGCCGCTATGACATGCACCACCGTCAGCCGGGCTCCCGCACGCACATTCACTACCTGCTTGCCCTTCCGGGTTTCCGCGATGACGTCCGCAACCGCCGCGACAAAGCCCCTGCCGTCCGACGCCGCCAGCAGCAATTCGCTTCCCGTGCGGGCCGGGAACAGCGCCACGATGTCCCCCTGATCATCCATATCGACCAAAGATCGCACCGGATCACCAAAACCACGCCCGCCGGGCAACTTGTCCGCGCCCAGCGTGAAAATGCGCCCACTCGCCGTCGCCAGCAGCAGCTTGTCCGTGGTTTGCGCATGGAACGCGATTTTCGGCCCATCGCCTTCCTTGAACTTCAGCGTGTCGGCCGAAGCCAGATCGCGATGACCGCTCATCGCCCGGATCCAGCCGCGCTCCGACAGGATGACGGTGATCGGCTCGCGCTCGATCATCGCCTCCAGAGGGATTTCGCGCGCGGGTGCCGCTTCCTCCACCAGGGTGCGCCGCTTGCCCATCTCCGTCTCGGGCGAGTAGCGCTTGCGCAGTTCCGCCAGATCCTTCTTCAAACGGTTGCGCTGGCGGGTTGGGCTTTCGACCAGCTTCGTCAGCTCGTCGCGTTCCTTCAGCAGCTGCGAATGCTCGCGCCGCAGCTCCATCTCTTCCAGCTTGCGCAGCGAACGCAGCCGCATGTTGAGGATAGCTTCGGCCTGCCGGTCGTTAAGCCCGAATTCCTCCATCATCACCGCCTTGGGCTCATCCTCGGTCCGAATGATCTCGATCACGCGATCAAGGTTCAGATAGGCGATGATGTAGCCGTCGAGCAGTTCCAGCCGGGCCGCGATCTTGTCCAGCCGATGGCGGGCACGCCGCACCAGCACGTCGATCTGATGCTTCAGCCACTCGATGAGCACCGGCTTCAGGCCCAGAACGCGCGGCGTACGCGTGGCATCCAGAACATTGAGGTTCAGCGGAAAGCGGTTTTCAAGGTCTGTCAGCCGGAATAGGCTGTCCATCAGCACATCGGGATCGACCGTTCGCGCGCGCGGTTCGATGACGATCCGTATCTCCGCGTCACTCTCATCGCGCACATCCGCCAATATCGGCAGTTTCTTGTCGTTGATCAGCGCCGCGATCTGCTCGATGAGCTTGGACTTCTGCACCTGGAACGGGATCTGCGTGACGATCGCCACCCAGGTCCCGCGCCCGCCATCCTCCTTGTGCCAGCGCGCCCGCGTGCGGAAGCTACCCCGGCCGGTCGCATAGGCCTCCGAAATGATCGAAGGGTTGTCCACCAGCACGCCGCCAGTCGGAAAGTCCGGTCCGCGCACAATCTGCATAAGGTCGGCATGTTCAGCGTCGGGGTTGTCGATCAGCAGGTTCGCCGCGTCGATCAGTTCGGACACATTATGCGGCGGTATGCTGGTCGCCATGCCGACAGCGATCCCGCTTGCGCCATTGGCAAGCAGGTTGGGGAACAGGCCCGGAAACACCTCCGGCTCTTCATCCTCGCCATTGTAGGTCGGCCGGAACTCGACGGTTCCCTCATCCAGCCCCGCCATCAGGTCGGCCGCCGCCTGGGTCAGCCGCGCCTCGGTATAGCGCATGGCCGCCGCATAATCGCCGTCGATATTGCCGAAATTGCCCTGCCCATCGACCAACGGCGTGCGCAGTGAAAAGTCCTGCGCCAATCGCACCATGGCATCATAGACGGATGAGTCGCCGTGCGGGTGATATTTGCCGATAACGTCGCCCACGACGCGCGCGCATTTCTTGTAGGACGTCGTGTTGCGCGCCGGATTGGCGACCAGCACGTCAGGCGAAGCGCCGCTAGGCTCCATCCGCAGCAGCCGCATCGCCCAGAGCAGGCGCCGAAGCACCGGCTTCAACCCATCGCGCAGGTCCGGCAGCGACCGCGCGGTGATGGTGGAAAGGGCGTAGACGAGGTAGCGCTGAGACAGCGCTTCATCGAACGGGTGATCCTTGATAGCGTCGAACGGGTCGCGAAAATCGGTCATCGCGATCGGAATAGCAGCGCAACGACAAAACGGAAACGGGGATTGCGGCTTCGGCTGCGCGTGGGCAACCCGCACATGCAGGGAAAATCCCTCATGCCAGCCCTGGGGACTTGCACATTTGCTGCAACGCGCCAATTTGCGCCCGTGTCTGATTCAAGCTCCTCGCTCACCGCCCTCCCCCCGCCGCCAGCATCCCTGCTGATCGGGGCATCGCTTTTCCTCGATTTCGACGGCACCCTCACGCCGATCGCCGCGACGCCCGACGGGGTCGACGTTGACGCGGAATTGCTCGCCATGCTCGGCGATCTGCGCGATGTCCTGGATGGCCGTTTGGCGATTGTCAGCGGTCGATCGATCGCGACCTTGCGCGATCTTGGGTTCGGCGACTTCCTGCTCGCGGGAACCCATGGGCTGGAGTTCGCCCATCCCGGCCAGCAGGTCGAAGCCCCGCCTCGCCGCCCAGCTGTGGATGATGCCGAAGCCGCTTTTCACAAATTTGCCGATGACAAGCCCGGCATCCTTGTCGAACGCAAGTCGATCAGCGTCGGCCTGCACTTTCGCGGTGCGCCCCAATGGGGTGAGCAGGCAGGCGAACTGGCCACGAGCCTTGCTGAAAAGCTGGATCTCGCGCTCCAGCCTGGAAAAATGCTGTTTGAACTGCGTCCCGGCGGCGCGGACAAGGGCAGCGCGGTTCACGCGCTGATGGGCCGTTCTCCGATGTTGGGCGGTCGTCCCCTCTTCATCGGCGATGATGTCACGGACGAGGAAGGCTTTGCCGCTGCCGCCGAATTGGGCGGCGCGGGCATTCTGGTCGGCCCGCCGCGACCGACCCTTGCCGCATTCTCATTGGAACAGGTTGCCGCTGTCAGGCATTATCTTGAAAAGGGGGTCGTCAGGCCGGGCTGAGCCATGGCTGGCGCCCTTCGTTCGAACGAACCAGGGGGCAGGACAATAGTCAGGAACACTCAAACGCATATCGCAGGGAACGACCGCAATCTCGATCTCTGGCCGATCGGCAACTGCCAGGCATCCGCGCTGATTGATCGCGCGGGCCGGATGATATGGGCGTGTGTGCCCCGCGTGGACGGCGACCCCGTCTTCTCCGCTCTTCTCGATGACAAAGGCTGGGATGATCCGGACGCACGCGGCTTCTGGGCGATCGAGCTGGAAAACTGCGTCACCGTCGAGCAGCATTATATCCGCAACACGCCGATCCTCGTCACCCGGCAGAGCGACGATCATGGCAACGCCATCGAACTTTATGATTTCTGCCCGCGCCATCGGCATCTGGGCCGTATGTACCGGCCGGTAGCCTTTTGCCGGATAGTCCGGCCCGTGGCGGGCAGCCCCCGCGTCCGTGTCCGCCTGCGTCCCACGACCTCCTGGCATTCGGAACAGGTGCCGATCAGCTACGGTTCGAACCATATCCGGCTAGTCCTGTCCTACATGGCGATGCGCATGTCGACCAATGCGCCCATCGGCCTGATTTCCCAGGAAAGCTGGTTCCGCCTAGAACATGACATGCACTTCTTCCTTGGGCCGGACGAGAGCTTCTCCGACGCGCTCCGTCCTGCGGTCGAACGCATGCTGGATGACACGATCCTTGAATGGCAGGTCTGGGTACGCGGCCTCGCCATTCCCGCGGAGTGGCAGGAAGCGGTCATTCGTTCCGCCATCACGCTCAAGCTGTGCCAGCATGAGGAAACCGGCGCGATCGTCGCGGCGCTGACTACCAGCATCCCGGAACATGCCGATTCAGGGCGCAACTGGGATTATCGCTATTGCTGGATACGCGACGCCTATTACACGGTGGAGGCGCTCAACCGCCTCGGCGCGCTCGACGTGTTGGAAAGCTACCTCGTCTATCTCCGCAACATCGTCGACGGCGCGAAGGGCGGCCATATCCAGCCGCTTTACGACGTGCGCGGCAACGCGACGCTGGAAGAACGCGAGGCGGAAAACCTCCCCGGCTATCGCGGCATGGGGCCGGTTCGGGTGGGCAACGCCGCCTATTCCCAAATTCAGCATGACGCCTATGGCCAGATCGTCCTTTCGTCGGTGCAGGGCTTCATAGACCAGCGCCTGCTGCGCATGGCCAGCATGTCCGACTTCGAAGCGTTAGAGGCCGTGGGCGAACGGGCATGGACAGTCTATGACCAGCCCGACGCGGGACTTTGGGAACTGCGCACCCGCGCCCACGTCCACAGCTACAGCGCCGTGATGTGCTGGGCCGCGTGCGACCGACTCGCCCATGCCTCCGCCGCGCTCGACCTGCCTGAGCGGGAGAACCACTGGCGCGAGCGGGCCGAAATCATGAAGGCGCGCATCCTCCAATCGGCTTGGCGGCCGGAAAGCAACGCCATTTCGGCTAATTTCGAGGATGATGCCCGCGACGCCTCGCTGCTCCAACTGCTGGACCTGCGCTTCCTGACAGCCGACAATCCGATGTTCGTCGGCACGCTGAAGGCGCTGGAAAAGGACCTGCGGCGCGGCAACAACATGCTACGCTACAGCGCGCCTGACGATTTTGGCGAACCGGTCACGGCGTTCAACGTCTGCACCTTCTGGCTGATCGAAGCCCTGCATCTTTCCGGCCGTACCGAAGAAGCGCGTCTCCTGTTTGAAGAGATGCTTTCGCGCCGGACGGCCGCCGGCCTTCTGTCGGAGGATATCGATCCGGCAACGGGCGAATTATGGGGCAATTATCCCCAAACCTACTCATTGGTCGGCATCATCAACTGCGCCGTTCTGCTGAGCAAGCCGTGGAGCGTGATGCGATGAGTCGCCTTATAGTCATTTCCAACAGGGTAAGCAGGCCCAACAAGTCCGGCAATCAGGGCGGACTTGCCGTCGCTTTGGCCCAGGCTCTGCGCGAAAGCCGGGGCATCTGGGTGGGGTGGTCGGGCGAAGTCACCGAAAATTTCACCGGCCATATCGGCTTTTCAGAAGACGCAGGGGTCAAGACTGCGACGATCGATCTCGAAGAGCAGGATGTCGACGAATATTATAATGGCTATGCCAACAAGACGCTCTGGCCGCTGTTCCACTTCCGCATCGACCTTGCCGAATATGCGCGCGATTTCGAAGGCGGCTACAACCGCGTCAACAAACGGTTTGCCGACACCACCAGCCCGCTGATCGAACCCGACGACATCATCTGGGTTCAGGACTATCACATGATCCCGCTCGGCCAGATGTTGCGGGACAAGGGGCACAAGAACCGGATGGGCTTTTTCCTGCACATCCCATGGCCGCCCACGAGGTTGCTCGTCTCTCTGCCCCATCATACCAAGCTGGTGCAGACCCTGTTCGCCTATGACGTCATCGGCTTCCACACTGAGGAATGGCTCGAATCCTTCCGCCATTATGTGGAGCGGGAGATGAACGGCACCGTCGACGGCGATTTCGTTACGCTCGGCGACCGCACGATCCAGGCAATCGCCTGCCCGATCGGCATCAACGCACAGGAATTTTCCAGCGCAGCCGTCAGCGATCCCGCGCAGGAGATGTACAAAAAGGTCCGCCGATCCCTGCAGGACCGGTCCATGATCGTGGGCGTTGACCGGCTCGACTACAGCAAGGGGCTGGAGGAACGGTTCAGCGGCTATTCCCGTTTCCTGAAGGACCATCCCGAACATCATCGCAAGGTTGTCCTGACGCAGATCGCGCCGCCTTCGCGCGGGGAGGTGGAAAGCTATCAGCATATCCGCTCCGCGCTCGACGCTATCGCCGGGCGCATCAACGGTGAATATAGCGACGTGGACTGGACGCCGATCCGCTACGTGAACCAGGGCTATCCCCGCGACAAGCTGGCCGGGATCTACCGCGCCGCGCGCATCGGGCTCGTCACCCCGCTGCGCGACGGCATGAATCTTGTCGCCAAGGAATATGTCGCCGCGCAGGACCCGGAGGATCCCGGCGTCCTCATCCTTTCCCGCTTCGCCGGCGCCGCGACGCAGCTGAAGGACGCGCTGCTCATCAACCCGTACAGTCCGGAGGAAATGTCCGACGCCATCACCCGCGCTCTCGCCATGCCCCTCGATGAACGCAAGCGCCGCTGGCGTTCAATGATGGACTGCGTCGAGGAGCAGGATATCAGCTGGTGGCGCCGCTGCTTCACCGAACGCCTGATCGCGTCGCGGCATGAAGAAGGCGAGGCCGGGGAGCAGATCGAAACCGCACATTAGGCAACGAACCGCCAAAGGCCTCCAAAGCCCGCCGCTACCGCCGCCTAATTGCACCCTTGGCGGCTTTGGTCTATGGGCCGTGCCCAGCAGCCCCGGCACCCGCTGATCCTTCTTGATTCGCGTTGCCGGGGCACATTCTTTTCTCGGGAAGACAGGAACGCGCATGGCCCGTCGCCGCCAGATATACGAAGGCAAGGCAAAGATCCTTTACGAAGGTCCTGAGCCCGGCACGATCATCCAATATTTCAAGGACGACGCGACCGCCTTCAACGCGCAAAAGAAGGGCACGATTTCCGGCAAGGGCGTGCTCAACAACCGGATTTCCGAGCACATCTTCACACTGCTCGGCCAGATCGGCATCCCCACCCACTTCATCCGCCGCCTCAACATGCGCGAGCAGTTGGTGCGCCAGGTCGAAATCGTGCCGATCGAGGTGGTGGTCCGCAACGTCGCGGCCGGATCGCTCAGCAAGAAGCTGGGCATCGAGGAAGGCACGCAGCTGCCCCGCACGCTCATCGAATATTGCTACAAGGACGACGCGCTGGGCGACCCGCTCGTGTCCGAAGAGCATATCGCCTGCTTCGGCTGGGCCACGCAGGAAGAGATGCACGACATCGCCGACATGGCGATCCGCATCAACGACTTCATGTGCGGCCTCTTCGCCGCCATCGGCATCCGCCTGATCGACTTCAAGC
>JAEZCS010000048.1 GCA_023433445.1 Pseudomonadota bacterium
AACCGTTAGAGGGGCCCGGCCCGCAGTCCTTATATGGACAGGCGATCGAAATCTTCAAGTTGTTCTTGTTGCAGAGTTACCAGCGTTTGGCATAGCGATCCGTGGAGCGCTGCATGGGGGCGACGAAACTGCATAATCTACGGATTTCTAGCGATAATAGGTGAATGCATTTTCATAATGACGCTATAAATACAGGCTAGGGGATATCATCCTTGTTTCCGTATATGATATAACTATGTCATCGGTGATGAACCATTCTTTCTCTTGTGGCGAGGCTCAGCGCCTAATATTCGACAATTAGCCGGACGCTATCGTGGATCACCTGGCGTCCGGGAAGTGACTACTCGAGGCGGTCTGCACTTCATAAAATCTGACAGCTTTCTTCGCCTGCATTTAGCAGGGAGACCACCTCTCATCTTGTAAATTTGTCGAGCTCTGAAGGATAGTTCAATGTCGACGTCGTTTAACCGGCTGCGGCCGGTCTCAAATTCGTTTATGGAGCTTGAAGCTCTACTTGACCGTTACCCCGGAGTTAACACGCAAGAGATTGCGGAAATTGGCGGGCTGGTTGCTCACCTATCGTTAATTGAAGAAGCCATCCTATCGTCCAGCAAGGATCATGCGGAAAAGCTGCACAATTTCCGCCGGGAGCATGGCGACAGCTATCGTGTGCCGACGAAGGAATTGGTCGCCGTTCTCTCCTTTCCCATACTGATAGCGGTTGCCCTGCTATGGTGGGCTTTCGCTTGAATTAATGGCGATCTGCTCAGCGACATCGAACTCTTGGGATGCTATTGATGCATAGTGAAACGGATGCCGCGAGCGCGCCAGCTTAGGAGGTGATTCCATGAAACAAATCTTGGTTGCCACAGATTTCTCGACCAGATCTGATCGGGCGCTGCGGAGAGCTGTGTTGACAGCTCGGCAGGTCGGAGCGGAGCTGACGCTTGTTCATGTCGTCGATGACGATCAACCTAACTACTTAATCGAACGACAAAAAACTGCTGCGGCCGAAATTTTGCAGCAAACGGTCTCCACCTTGGTAGATGTGGATCAAATACGGGCTGAATGGCTGATCACAACTGGAGATGCTTTCACTGGCATACTGCAGGTGGCCGAAGAAGCCGATCCTGCGCTCATCATCGTGGGTCCCCATCGTCGCCAATTTCTGGATACATTTGTCGGTACCACGGCTGAGCGAACAATCCGCCGTAGTCGACATCCCATCCTCATGGCCAATGCGGTTCCATCGGGCCCCTACCGGCGGAGCCTTGTGGCGGTGGATTTTGACGAGGCGTCTGAGGTCGCGATAAACGTCATGTCCGAGCTCGATATCTCTGCAGCAGGCGACATAATCGCACTGCACCTTTTCGATGCGCCGGCGATCGGGATGATGAAGAGAGCTATGGAGGTACAGGACGCGATTGATCATTATGTCAGCCAGCAGGAGGATCGGGCTCGGTCTGAGTTGACCTCGTTCCTCGCGAAATGCAGATTGGATTCCGCGCAGCTCATGCTTAGTCCGCTCAAAGGCTCAGCCTCAGCTGCAATCAGCGCCTGCGCAATCGAGCAGGAAGCTGATCTGATCGTGCTTGGGACAAACCAGCGGAAGGGCTTGGAGCGATTTTTGCTTGGAAGCGTCGCCCAGGGGGTGCTGCTGGATGCCACACAGGACGTGCTTATTGTTCCCGTAATAGCGGCGGATGATCTCACCATCAACGGCTGACGATGTCCCTGAGCCTTAGGCTATTTGAGTTTTGACCGGAGGCAAGGAGGCAGCTAGCAGGGATAGAAGCGCCAACCGCTTGGAGAGCGATAATTACCTCACCAAATACCAGCTTGCTGTGGTTAATCCTGCTCCTCCCGTTTTTGGGCAGCCTCGCCGCCGCCTTTCTGTCCTCAAGGGCGCGTGATACTGCCGGGATCATCGCTGGCATGGTCGCGCTTACTGGCACGCTGCTGACCGCGTTTCTTTACCCGGCTGTGGCTGACGGAACAGTCCTTCGCAGCGAGATAGAATGGCTTCCCTCCCTGGGGCTGAACTTAGTGGTTCGGCTCGACGGCCTATCATGGATCTTTGCACAGCTTGTCTTGGCAATCGGGTTTCTCGTTGTTCTGTATGCACGCTATTATATGTCGCGGGACGATCCTGTTCCTCGCTTCTTTTCATTCCTGCTCGCCTTCATGGGATCGATGCTTGGCTTGGTCATGTCTGGCAACCTGGTTCAGCTTGCCTTTTTCTGGGAGCTGACGAGCCTCGCTTCCTTCCTGCTGATCGGCTATTGGCACCAGAATGAAGCCGCGCGCAGTGCCGCGCGCATGGCGTTGATCGTCACGGCGGCGGGTGGGCTTTCCCTGCTGATCGGCCTGTTGCTGATAGGGCGTATCGTTGGAAGCTACGACCTGGAAGCGGTGCTGGCATCGGGCGACGCCATCAGGTCGAGTGAACTGTACCTGCCTGCGCTGCTGCTGATCCTGATCGGCGCCTTCACCAAGAGCGCGCAATTCCCGTTTCACTTCTGGCTGCCCCATGCGATGGCCGCGCCGACGCCGGTGTCGGCCTATCTCCATTCCGCCACGATGGTTAAGGCTGGCATATTCATACTCATCCGGTTGTGGCCGGTGCTCGCAGGGAGCGAGGCCTGGTACTACATCGTGACAAGCGCGGGACTGCTAACACTGCTGATTGGCGCCTGGGCCGCGATCTTCCAACAGGATCTGAAAGGCCTACTGGCATATTCCACCATCAGTCACCTCGGCATCATCACGTTGCTGCTGGGCATCGGCAGCCCGCTTGCGGCGGTCGCCGCTATCTTCCACACGCTCAACCATGCGACGTTCAAAGCCTCGCTGTTCATGGCGGCCGGGATCATCGACCATGAAGCGGGCACACGCGACCTGCGACGGCTGAGCGGGTTGTACCGCTTTATGCCGATCACTGCGACGCTGGCCATGGTCGCTGCAGCGGCGATGGCAGGGGTGCCGCTGCTGAATGGCTTCCTGTCAAAGGAAATGCTGCTTGCCGAAGCCGTGACAGATTATAACGACACGTGGCTTGACCAAGCCCTGCCCTATTTGGCGACGCTGGGCCTGACATTCAGCGTCCTTTACTCACTGCGCTTCATCCACCAGACCTTCTTCGGCCCGCGACCGACGAGCCTGCCGCGCACGCCGCACGAAGCACCACGCTGGATGCGGGCGCCGATCGAAGTGCTGGTCGTCGCCTGTCTTGTCGTCGGCATATTTCCTGCGGTGACCATGGGTCCGGTGCTGGAGGTGGCGGCCCGGTCGGTGCTGGGGCCGAACATGCCCACATACAGCCTCGCAATCTGGCATGGCTTCACCAGACCCCTTTTCCTCAGCATCGTCGCGCTGGCGGTCGGGGCGGTCGGATATTTCGTCTTTGCACGACAGTTGAATGCCGCATCCGCCGTGCCGCTGCTGGGACGGCTTAAGGGCCGGCGTATGTTCGAGACGGTGCTGTCGATCCTGATCGGCGCGGCCCGACGGCTGATGAAAGTGGTGGCGACGGAGCGGCTCCAGTCGCAGCTGCGCCTGCTAGTGCTGGTCGGGTGCATCGCGGGACTTCTGCCGTTCCTACGAGCTGGCTACGCGATCGGGACGCTTGGCGTCACGCCGCTGGATCCTGGCTTTGGCGCGATCTGGCTAGTGGGAGCAGGCTGCGCATTGGCCGCGGCATGGCAAGCGAAATATCACCGGTTGGCCGCCGTCGTACTGGTGTCGGGCACGGGGCTTGTCAGCTGCATCAGCTTCGTATGGCTGTCGGCGCCCGACCTGGCATTGACGCAGCTGCTGGTGGAGACCGTCACTACGATCCTGCTGCTGCTGAGCCTGCGATGGTTGCCAAAGCGGCTGCCCGACGTCTGGCCGGAAGCGGGCATGCCGATCAGCGTCCGCGCGCGCAGGGCGATCGACCTTCTAATCGCGGGAGGCGCGGGCCTCGGCCTGGGGTTGCTGTCCTACGCCATCATGACTCGATCTCTGCCTGACACGGTCTCGCGCTTCTTCATCGAACGGTCTTATCCGGAAGCGGGCGGCAGGAATGTCGTCAACGTCATCCTCGTTGACTTCCGTGCGTTCGATACCCTGGGCGAGATCACGGTGCTAGCGATTGTCGCGCTGACCGTATTTTCCCTGCTGCGGCGGTTTCGACCGGCGAGCGAAAGCGTGCGCAGCCCGCTGCAGCAGCTTCAGCAGGATGCGTTCGACGAGGAACGAGACGACCGGTCGCGAGGCGATACACTGGCTGACTATCTGCTCGTCCCACGCGTGATTATGGAATGGCTTTTCCCCTTCATAACGGTGCTGGCGCTTTATCTGCTAATACGGGGACACGACCTGCCTGGGGGCGGTTTCGCCGCGGGAGTGACGATGTCGATCGCCCTCATCCTCCAATATATGGCGGCAGGCACACGCAGCATCGAGGCGCGATTGCGTATCAAGCCGTTAAACTGGATGGGCGTGGGACTGATGACAGCGGTCGCGACCGGGCTGGGCGCTCTGATCTTCGGCTATCCCTTCCTGACCTCCTTCTTCCGCTATCTCGACGTGCCGCTGGTTGGAAAGGTGCCGGTTGCCAGCGCATTGCTGTTCGACCTGGGCGTCTTCCTGCTGGTGGTGGGTACGACCGCCCTCATCCTGATCGCCATCGCGCACCAGTCCATCCGGACAACCGCGGGCCGCCAGCCCAATCCGCCCCCTCTGCCGGTGAGGGAGCAAGGCTGATGGAAATCATTCTTGCGCTCGGCATCGGCATATTGGTGGCATCGGGTGTCTGGCTACTGCTGCGCCCGCGCACCTTCCAAGTCATATTGGGGCTGTCGATGTTGTCCTACGCGGTCAACCTGTTCATCTATGCGATGGGCAGGCTGGCCGTCGACGCGCCGCCGCTGGTCGGCTCGGGCACACCCGATCCTGCACTGTACGACGATCCGTTGCCGCAGGCGCTGGTGCTGACCGCCATCGTCATTTCCTTTGCCATGACGGCGCTGCTGCTCGTGGTGCTACTCGCCTCGCGCGGCCTCACCGGCACTGATCATGTCGACGGAGAGGATGGCGAGTGACCGGGGGCGCGCTTCATCACCTGATCATTCTCCCGATCTTGCTGCCGCTGGTCGGTGCAGCAGCCATGTTGCTGCTCAACGAGCGCAGGACGATGGCTAAGCGGATCATCGCGCTCTCTACCGTGACAGCGCTGCTCGCCACATCGATCACCCTGTTGGCCGGGGTTGCAGCAGCGGGCTTCAGCGGTGCGCCCGCAACCCGCGCCTATCTGGTCGGCAATTGGGCGGCGCCTTACGGTATCGTGCTTGTGTTGGACTGGCTGTCGGCGATGATGCTTGTGCTGACAGCAACGTTGGGCCTCACCTCGCTCATCCACGCGTTGGCGCGATGGGATCGTGCCGGGCCGCGCTTCCATGCGCTCTTCCTGCTTCAACTGATGGGCCTCAACGGGGCATTTCTGACCGGCGACCTGTTCAACCTGTTCGTCTTCTTCGAAGTGCTGCTGGCGGCATCATTCGGCCTTTTGCTGCACGGATCGAGCAAGGCGCGGGTGAAGGCAGCGCTGCACTATGTGACGCTTAACGTCGCCACATCGCTCCTTTTCCTGATCGGCGCGTCGCTGATCTACGGGGTGACCGGGACGCTCAACATGGCCGACTTGGTCGTGCGCATACCGGCTGTTGCGAATAGCGACGTGGCGCTGGTGCAAAGCGGGATGGCAATATTGGGCATCGCCTTCCTGGTGAAGGCGGGCATGTGGCCGCTCGGCTTCTGGTTACCGCGTACCTATGCGGCGGCGGCGCCCCCAGTCGCCGCGCTCTTCACCATATTGAGCAAGGTAGGCATCTACGCGGTCCTACGCGTCTATCTGCTCCTCTTTGGTGGCGATCTGGGTTGGACCGGCAATTATGGCGAGGAATGGCTACTGTTCGGCGGCATGGCAACGATGGCGTTCGGGACAATAGGCGTGCTCGCCGCCCGCACCTTGTCGCGAGTTGCGGGCTATTCGCTGATCATCTCGGCGGGCACGCTGATCGCGGCAATCGGCGCGGGCGCAGGCGATGTCCTAGCAGGCGCACTCTTCTACCTAGTCAGTTCGACGTTGGCGATCAGCGCCTTCTACCTGCTGATCGAGCTCGTCGAGCGGCAGGAAGCGCTGCCAGCGGGGGTCAGCGAACCTGTGTTCGACGATGAATATACCGGCGCGCTCAATGAGGGTGGGGAGGAAGAGATCGGCATCGTCATCCCTGCCACCATCGCCATATTGGGCTTGGGGTTCGCCTTCTGCGTGCTGCTGATCGCCGGCCTCCCGCCGCTGTCCGGCTTCATTGCCAAATTCGCGATGATCGACGGATTGCTCAGACTGCAGGACAGGATCGCAGGGTCGATCTGGGGCCTCATTGCGCTATTGATCGGATCAGGGCTGGCGGTGCTGGTCGCGACGACGCGCGCTGGCATCGATCTGATTTGGGCACCGTCGGACAAGCCGCAGCCGGTGCTTCGCCTTGCCGAAGTAGTACCGGTCGCGATGCTGCTGGTGGTGTGTCTCGGTCTCATGATCTTCGCGGGTCCGACGATGCGCTACATGGAACGGACCGGCCAGTCCCTGGGCGATCGGGAGGGCTATGTGGGCGCGGTCCTGAGCGCGCAGCGCGTGGGGGCTGGACGGTGAGGCGCTTCATTCCCCACCCCTTGCTTGCGCTGCTGCTGTTCGTCACTTGGCTGTTGCTGACTCAGTCCTTCTCGCCAGGTCAAATGCTGCTGGGCGCGATCGTGGCGTTTCTCGCCACCCAAGCGATGGCAGCATTGAAGCCGGAACCCGTGAAGCTGCGGCAGCCTGCGGCCATGGCTAAGCTGCTGGCGATCGTCGTTGCAGATATCGTCCGGTCGAACTTTGCCGTCGCATCGCTGGTGCTGTTCCGACGCCGCGGCCGGGTTTCCGGGTTCATCCACCTGCCGCTGGAGATTACCAATTCCTATGGGCTCGCGATTCTAGCCGTAATCATAACGGCAACGCCCGGCAGCTTGTGGGTCGAATTTGATCGACGCCGCAGCACGGTCCTGGTCCATGTCCTGGATCTCGTTGATGAGGATCAGTGGATCGCCTTGATCAAGCGTAGGTATGAAGCTTTGTTGCTGGAGATATTCGGCCAATGACGTCCCTGCTACTGGCCTTGGCAATCACAGTGGCGCAAGTCATGCTGGGCTTGGCGATGATGTGCGCCGCCTACCGCATGATCCGGGGGCCCCGCGCGCAGGACAGGGTGCTTGGGCTGGATACTTTGTACACCAATTCGATGCTGCTGTTGCTGAGCTTCGGCATACAGACAGGACGAACGTTGTATTTCGAGGCAGCATTGGTCATCGCCCTGCTGGGCTTTGTAGGAACGGTCGGCCTGTCGAAGTTCCTGATGCGCGGGGAGGTGATCGAATGATTCAGGCACCAGACCTTCCGGGCTGGGCGGCGGCGCTGGTGGCGCTCCTGCTGCTCGCGGGTGCGCTGGCGGCGCTGGTCGGGTCGATCGGCCTGTTGCACATGCAGAGTTTTTACGAACGCGTGCATCCGCCGACGCTTGGTAGTACACTGGGCATGGCCTTGATCGTGTTGGCGTCGATCATCTGCTTCTCCGTGCTCCGCTCGCGCCCTTCCGTCCACGAAGTCCTTATCGGCCTATTCCTGACGGTCACCACGCCTGCCGCCTTCATGCTGCTAGCGCGGGCGGCACTGTACCGCGAACGGGTCGAAGGCGGCGGGTATTCCCCGCCAGTCGACGAAGGTGAGAAGTAGGTTATGATACTGCACTGATGAGACCATCGTCGTGTGCATGGCCACAATACTCGGCTTCTGCCACTTACCTGGTCGCGCTTCACCATTCATCATCGCCGATGGCAGGCGACTTTCCCGCCGCGCAGCAAAAGGCAAGCCGTGGAGCATTTAAGCTCAGACTAACGGCACGGGAACTGTGCGACCTACCGAGGCAACCAGAGCACATCCGGGCCCAAACTAACGAGCCGGGCGAAAGGCGCTAGAGATCACCCGCTCCTTCGTTGCTAGATAACCCCCATCGCTCCCATCGCTTCACCCACAAGGCGAAGGGCAGGATCCGCGGCGCGTCGGGCGACAACGTCATGATCCTAGAGCAGCGCATCGAGGAGTGGGTGGCGCGGCTAGGGGTGGAGCTGATCGTGATCGACGAGGTCCAGCTGCTGGCAACCAAGGACGAACGCAGCATGACCGACCCGGACTACGGCCAGACCGTCCTCACCGCCGACGCCTTCGAGGTCACCAAGAAGCTCCAGTCGTTCATCGACGTAAGCGGGGTCTGAGGGCCGCCTTGCGCAGCGCCCATTAGCCGGGATGATTGCCGCTCTTTAAGCGGGGTGGCCGGTGTCGGACGAGATTGAAGATTCAGCGAGCAGCGCAGCGACTACTCATAC
>JAEZCS010000206.1 GCA_023433445.1 Pseudomonadota bacterium
CGCCGCTCGCCAATGTCCTGTGCTACGATCGCGATCCTGTTCGCCGCACCGAAAAGCTCGCCGAGCTTGCCGAGCTCGCCGCCCCGTTCAACATCGCCCTATCCATCGAATTTTATCCCCCCTCCCAGGTCAGGACCCTGAGCGCTGCCCTTGAGGAAATAGCCCGCACCAACCGATCCGACATCAAGATCACAGCAGACCTCCTCCACATCATGCGCGGCGGCGAGGCGGAAATCAGCATGGCCCTCCTCAATCACCCCGCCATCGCCATCGGACAAATATCCGACGGGCCCGCTACCATCGATCCCGAAACTCTCGAATATGAAGCCGGCATCCAGCGCCTGCTCCCCGGACAAGGCGCGTTCGACATCCAGGCGTTCGAACACGCCCTCAACAGCAACACGCCCATCAGCATCGAAATACCCCAGCAAAACGAAATAGACCGGGGAACCACAGCACAACAGCGCGCGCAAAAGGCCGTCAACGCCGTACGAACCGCGCTGGACAAGTGACGCTACGCGAGGGGTCGTTCAGGCTATTTGATAGCCTGTGGTTTTTTTTCGCACAGCAAACCCTCCTGTTTTGATACGCATGATCATGATGGATGACCGTTGCTGTTAAAACATGCGGCGTGATGGTGCGCAAAACTATGCATTGCCGAAGGAAGGGCGGCCGCAGCCAGCAATGGGCTCCTGCCGTCATGTGGCACTCTCGATTCCTGCGCGCTATACGTCCTGCATCTACGGGAGGCTTGGGGAATGCAGATACGGAATGGGCGGATGGCAGCGCCGCCCGCACTGGATGCGCTGGATAATAGCATCATCGAAATCCTGCGCACTAATGGGCGGGCGACCAACCAGGATATTGCGCAGCAATTGTCAGTGACCGCCGCCACGGTTTCAGCACGGCTGCAAAAGATGGAAGATGCCCGGGCGATGCGCGTCGTCGCCGTGACCGACTTCGCGGCGAGGGGGTATAATGTCATCATTGCTGTGGGCGTCAGGGTGCAGGGCCGTGGCATTCAGGAGGTGGGACGCGATCTTGCCAAATTCCCCGAAGTGCTGAGCGTCAATGCCATGAACGGCGGCTATGACCTGGAACTGATGGTGGCGCTCCACGATTTCTCCGAAGTCCAGGAATTTCTCTACGACCATATCTCCGGCATCGAGGGTGTGGCGCAGATCGATTCCGGCGTTGCGGTGGATATCGTCAAATATGAGTTCAACGTCGTGCCGCTGGGGCCGACATGAGCGCGCCGCTGCTGGATCCGCTGGATCGGAAAATCGTGGACAAGCTGTCATTCGACGCGCGCATTTCAAACCGGGCGATTGCTGCTCAACTGGGCGTGACCGAAGGGACGATCCGGGCGCGGATAAAGCGTTTGCAGAATGATGGGCTGATCCATTTCACGGTGGTGACGGATTTCCGCCTCGCGGGATCACCCAACCTTTGCATGATGGGGATCAACGCTGATCCGTCGCAGGTGACGGCGATCGCGGAGCGATTGAGGGGGATGCCGGAAATCAATTGCGTCGTGTTGCTGCTGGGGCGGTTCAATCTGCTGGCGATGGGATTGTTCACCAATATCGAGCAGTTGAATGCACTGGTTTCGACGAAGATTCGCAGCCTGCCTGGCGTGCAGCGGGTGGAGACGGGGATATCCGTGCACAACCTGAAATATGAGGCGGGAGTGGCGCGGATTACGCAAATGCCAAAAGGAAATAGCGAAATAAACGCGGTTGCCAAAAAGAAGGTCGTTGCGGTGGCGTAACGATGGCGACGGCTCCACATGAATGTGCGACGCCTTGACCGTCAGCGTGGAGGCTGCGGCGCGTGGGTTGAGAAAGCGCGCGTAACTGATACCGGCGGGGTGAAATCAAGGCGGCGTGGTCAAGATTGCGGCGGTGTGAGATCAAGGCGGCGTCGTCACGATCGAGGCGGCGGCGACGTCGTTGGTGACGTTGCCGACGGTGCGGAACAGGTCCGGGATCGCCTCTATCGCCAGAAGCAGGGGCAAGGCCGTCACCGGCACGCCAGCGGCGATGCAAACCGGGGCAATGGTCGCGAAGAAGGAGACCTGGGCGGGAAGCCCGACCGCGCCGAGACTGACCGGTACGGCGACGAGGGCGATGAGCGCCAGGGTCGCCACGCCGATCGCTACCCCATGCATGTGGCCGAGATAGATGGCGACGGCGACGTTCGCAGCGACGCTGGCGGCGCGGAACAGCGATACGGCCATCGGCAGGACGATGGCAGCGGTCTCTTCCGGCACGTCGAGATCGCGCGCGGCGTCCACCATGACGGGCAGCGTCGCGAGCGAGGATTGCGTGCCGAGCGCCACGGCCTGAGCTGGCAGGACCGAGCGGGCAAAGCGGAGGGGAGAGCGGCGCCCCGCCAAGGCTGCCCAGATATAGGCGAGCAGCGTGGCGGCAAGGCAGCAGGCTGCGACGACCGCGATATATTGGGCAAAGGCACCGACCGCGCCGATGCCGAGGTTCGCGCCCGCCCCGAAGGCCAGGGCCGCTATGCCGATGGGCGCGACCACAAGCACCCAGCCAACGATGACCAGCATGGTTTCGACAAGGCCGGACAGCAGCTTGAGCAACGCATCGGCCAGATCCCGCGTGATGCGGGCGATGGCGAAGCCGAAGAAGATGGCAAACACGACCAGCGGCACCATGGCCGTTTCAGCGGCGGCCTTGATCGGATTTGCCGGGATGACGCCGCTATACCATGCGCTCTGGTCCGTGGGGGGAGGCGGGCTTCCCGCCGAAGCGAAGCTCTGCGCGACCGGCCAGAACCGCAACAGCCCCTCCGCCAGAAGCGCCGCGCAAATCGAAGCTGCCGTCAGCATCAGCGCGAAGAGGATGAGGGTGCGGGCCGCGATACTGCCAGCCGCAGCATTGCGCGAGGCGGAAGCGATGCCGGTGACGAGCAGGCCGAAGACCAGTGGCACGACCGTCATGGTCAGCGCGTCGAGCCAAAGGCTGCCGATCGGCTGAAGGATGGTCCCAAGGGTCTGCTGCAACTGCCCGCTGGTGACGATACCCGCTGTCAGGCCAAGGAGAAGGCCAGCCAGCAATTGCAGTGGGCGGGCCTTTATGACGATCAAGTCCGGGTCGCCCGACGTTCGATGACCGCAGAGATCAGCGCGATACGCTCCACATCGGCATAGGCGGGGTTTTCCAGTTCCTCACCGAACACATCCGGATCGATTTCGGCATAGCGCAGCAGGCAATCATGCTCCTGAGCAAGGCTGTCGAGGCGCACTTTCAAGTCGTCGTTGCCGCCGACGATCGCGCTGCCGGTATAAAGGATGAAACGGCCGTCGGCAGCGAGCCGAGGCAGGGCCTGCCGCGCCATCGTCAGCGACACCTCGGCTCCGTGCATGCCGCCGCCGTCACGATAGGCGCGGCCTGCGGAGTCGATGATATAGGGTGGGTTGGCGAGCAGCAGATCGAATGTTCCGCTGATCGAAGACAGATCCGCAGCCTGGCAGAAGCGCGCATCCACGCCCGCCGCCTGTGCGTTGATCCGGGCGAGACGGAGCGCCGCTGGATTGACGTCGGTCATGATGATTTCCACGCGAGGGCAAAGATGCGCGGCGACGATGCCGCCCACGCCCGCGCCGGTGCCCATGTCGACAAGCCGTGCGCCTTCGCGCTGCGGGCATCGCGCCAGTTCATCGCTGATCAGGCGCGCAAAGCGGTAGCTGTCCGGCCCGAAGAAGATCGCGTCCTGGCGATCGGTGGGAAAAGCGGAATGAAGCAGCAGATCAGGGCCGAGCGATGACACGCGGAAGCGGCTTTTGAGGCCATCGCCATGCTGTTCCAGCCCACTCGCGCGATCCAATATATGCAGCAGTTCAGGATCGAGCAGGCCGGGGTCGAATGGCAGCGACCAACCGAAAACATCGCGCAGGTCGTGCGCGCGGCGAAGGGGCGCGCGTTCGATAAGGCGCGCATGAGTGGCGGGGGTAGGCGTGATGAAGTGATAGCCGCGCGCCTTGAGCATGGCGAGCAGGTCAAGCAAAGCCGCCGCTCTGGCGTCAGCGTCGGCTACAACCGGCTCCCAAGCCTGTTCCTGCGACGGATCGCCCTCGCATCGTGCCCCCGTGATCATTTGCTCCACGCAATATTCTCCCTTCGGGCGAGAGAACGCCGCGAGCGGCCTATCGGGTCCCAGTGCAGCCGTGGCGGGACTTCGACCCCAGCGCAGGCGCGCGCCGCACCTTTAAGGCGGGATTACGGCATAGCTTTACGATTTGCCGGACGGTATGCGGAAGTTCAGGTGCACGTCCGGCTAGGTTTGCAATCCACCAGACGCCATGTCTAATGAATGAGCTTTAGATGCGGCGTGCCCGAAAGCGTGCCGCCGAAATATATAAGGGGATAAGAGGATGGCGAAAGCCAAGGGCAAGGCGCGGCGCGTCGTCAAATGGGTGGCTATCATCCTGATAGTGGTTGTCGCGTTTCTGGTCGCGATGACCGTGCGTGCCATCGGGGCGGGCAATTTTGGGCGGATGGTGCTGGGCATCGGTGTCCAATATGACGAGACGCCGCCTGTCCTGCCTGCGCTGTCGGACAAGGCGATCCTCATCTTTTCCAAGACCAACGGCTTCCGCGATGACGAGCAGATCGTGGCCGCGAACCGGGCGATTGCGGAGATTGCAAAGCAGCGGGGATGGACCAGCTACACGACCGAGAATGCGGCCGTGTTCAATCCCGCGCAGCTCCAGCGATTCAAGGCCGTGGTGTGGAGCAGCGTCAGCGGCGACGTACTGACGCCTGCGCAGCGCGATGCTTTCCGCGCGTGGCTGGAAAAGGGCGGGGGCTTTGTCGGGCTGCACGGCGCTGGCGGCGATCCGAACTATGCGTGGCCATGGTATGTCGAGGATCTGATCGGCGCACAGTTCATCGGCCATATCATGGGTCCGCAGTTCCAGCAGGCCACGTTGCATGTCGAAGATCGCGATCATCCGGCAACCCGCGAGTTGCCCGAGACGTGGCAGCGGACGGATGAATGGTACAGTTTTGACGCCAGCCCGCGCGCCAAGGGCTATCGCATTCTCGTCACCATCGATGAGAAGAGCTACAGCCCGCTGCAAAAGCTGACGTCTTTCATGAAAGCCAAGGACATCAGCATGGGCGCGGATCATCCGATGGTGTGGACGCATTGCGTGGGCGATGGGCGAGCCTTCTATTCCGCACTGGGTCATGCCGCGTCGACCTATGGCGAGCCGCTGCATCGCAAGATGATCGGCGGGGCGATCGCCTGGGCAGCGGGGCTGGAGGGGCCGCGCTGCGTCGGCGGCAAGGAGGTTGCAACCGCGCAGTGAGGCATTGTTCCTAGCGCGGATGATCGTGAGGGCGATGCATAAGCGCCATAGGGCTCCTATATCGGGCAAGACGATGGCCGGGCGCTGCTCCGCTTGGGTCGACTGGTAAAGGAAAATGCCATGCAGGATGATCCTGTTGTAATTGCCGGCTATGCGCGAACGCCGATGGGCGGATTTCAGGGCGTTCTCTCGCCGCTGAAGGCCACGGATCTCGGCGCAGCAGCGGTCAAGGCCGCAGTCGAGCGCGCCGGTGCGCCGGTGGGCGCAATCGACCGCATCTATATGGGCTGCGTATTGCCTGCCGGATTGGGCCAGGCGCCCGCGCGGCAGGCGGCCCTGGGGGCAGGGCTGGGCCTCAATACCGAGGCGACGACCGTCAACAAGATGTGCGGTTCGGGCATGCAGGCGGCGATCATGGCGCAGGAAGCGCTGCTGGCTGGTACCGCCGATCTGGTCTTGGCAGGCGGCATGGAAAGCATGACCAACGCCCCCTATGCGCTGCCCAAGCATCGATCAGGCGCGCGGATCGGGCATGACCGGATCATCGACACGATGATGATGGACGGGTTGGAAGATGCCTATGAGCCGGGCAAGGCTATGGGCGTTTTTGCCGAGGAAGCGGTACGCGACTATCAGTTCACGCGCGCGGAGCAGGACGCCTATGCGGTGCGATCGCTGGAGCGGGCGAAGGCCGCGATTGCCAGCGGCGCTTTCCAGCGTGAGATCGCAGCGGTGACCGTGCCGGGGCGTGGCGGTGACACGATGGTCGACACGGACGAACAGCCGGGGAAGGCGCTGCCCGACAAGATCCCGTCGCTTAAGTCAGCTTTCGTTGCCGAGGGCACGATCACGGCGGCAAACAGCTCATCCATTTCCGATGGCGCAGCGGCGCTGGTGATGACGCGGCGAAGCGTGGCGGAGCGGCTCGGGCTGCCGGTGATCGCGACGGTCGTCGCAAGCGCTGCCCATGCGCATGAACCATCGCGCTTTACGACTGCGCCCGTTCCAGCGATGCGCAAGCTGCTGGAGAAGGCAAGATGGTCGGTGGACGATGTCGACCTGTTCGAAGTGAACGAAGCCTTTGCCGTGGTGGCGATGATCGCGGCCAAGGAGCTTGGCATCCCGGCGGACAAGCTGAACGTGAATGGCGGCGCGACGGCGCTGGGCCATCCGATCGGGGCTTCGGGCGCGCGGATCGTGGCGACGCTGCTTGGCGCATTGCAGGAACGTGGCCTGAAGCGCGGGATCGCGAGCCTTTGCATCGGCGGCGGGGAGGCAACAGCGATGGCGTTCGAATTGGCCTGACTAGGGGGGAGACTTTCCTTTTTGTCAGAAGCGGATAGGCCGATGGTCTTCCATCGGTTATGAAGGAGTGGGCGCGCATGAAGGCGGTTGGTTTCAGGCAGGGCGGTCCCATCGATCGGGAGGACGCGCTGATCGACGTTGAGGTCGCCGATCCCTTGCCGGGTCCGCGCGACCTGATCGTCCGTGTCCACGCCGTGTCGGTGAACCCGGTCGATACGAAGGTTCGCGGAGGGGCCAAGCCTGCGGACGAGCCCATGGTGCTGGGGTATGACGCAGCGGGCGTGGTGGAAGCCCTTGGCCCGGAGGTGACGCTGTTCGCGCCGGGCGACGAGGTTTTCTATGCGGGCACGATCAAGCGGGCGGGGACGAACGCTGAGTTGCATGCGGTTGACGAGCGTCTGGTTGGCCGCAAGCCGCGCTCGGTCGACTTCGCGCAGGCGGCGGCGCTGCCGCTGACGGGGCTGACCGCATGGGAGCTGTTGTTCGACCGGCTGCGCGTCCCGCGCGGCGGGGGCGAGGGGCAGTCGATCCTGATCGTCAACGGCGCGGGCGGCGTCGGTTCGATGCTGGTGCAACTGGCGCGACAACTGACCGGGCTGCGCGTCATCGCAACGGCTTCGCGGGACGAGAGCGTCGCATGGGTAAAGCAGATGGGCGCGCATGACGTGATCGACCATCGCGCGCCGCTGCATGAGGGGCTGAGCGCAATCGGCGTCAAATCGGTGAACTTCGTCGCGAGCCTTGCGGGGAGTGAGCAGCATTTGCCGGCCTATGCCCGCATCATTGCGCCGCAGGGTAGCCTTGCCCTCATAGATGATGTGAAGAGCTTTGATATCGTGCCGCTGCGGCAGAAGTCGGTCACGGTGGCGTGGGAGGGCGTGTTCGTGCGCTCGCTGTATGGAACGCGGGACATGATCGAGCAGCATCACGCCTTGTGCGAGATTGCGAGGCTGGTGGACGAGGGTGTGTTGCAGGGAACGATGACGCGCAATTTAGGGCCGATGAGCGCGGCGACATTGAGGCAGGCGCATGCGCTGGTGGAAACGGGCGCGACTATCGGCAAGCTGGTGCTTGAGGGTATTCCGAAGAGCTGAGCGCGCAGCCAGATCGGCCGGGGCTTCACGCAAGTTCTGCTCGGTGACGCGCGCGGTCGGCGGCGCACTTTGCGAACATATCGTGACACTAAAATTTAAGGGCAACTATATGTTCCGTCTGCTAAGGGGACAGGATGAAGAGGCGCGGACACTATGCCAAAGGACAGGAGCGGCGGGATGAAATCCTGCGCGCCGCTGTGGAGGTCATCAGCCGCGACGGCTATCGCGGGGCATCGCTGAGCCAGATCGGACGCAGCATCGGGATCGATAGCGCGCACATCATCTATTATTTTTCGTCACGCGAAGTTCTGTTGCAGGAAGTGCTGCGGATGTGGGACGAGGGCAATGTCGCCCACCTGACCGCTGACAAGGATATCTTCGCTTCGCTGGTTGATACGGCCCGACGCAACACGAACACGCCGGGCCTGGTGCAACTATATACCGCCTTCGCGGCCGAAGCTGCCGATCCGGCCCATCCGGCGCACGACTTCTTCCGCGCGCGTTTTACCGCCCTGCAGGGGTACATCGCAGATGAAATCCGCAAGCGGCAGGCAGCGGGAAGCGTTGCGCCGACACTCGACGCCGATCATGCGGCGATGATGCTGATCGCGCAGTCCGATGGTTTGCAGGTGCGCTGGCTGGTGGATCGGTCGATCGATATGGGGGCTGCGCTGGCAACCGAGATCGATCTGCTTCTTGGGAATGGTTAAGGGCGACCCCTGACGGTTGCAGACCGGCCTTTCTGAAACATGGGGCGGGCCCGATGGTTGTCCGCCTTGGCTTTGCGCCCCTCGCGAATGGCTGTTGCAACCAGCACGCTGGTTGAAAGCAGAATGCCCGAGACCAGCACGCCGATCCCCAACAGGCCTCTGGTTGTCAGGCTGGCCTCCGCATGCATGCGCACTGCTTTGCCAAACTCAACAGTGACGCGGGCCAGTTGTCGATCGTCCATCTGCGCCCAACGCTGGCGAAGCGACATTGGTTTCCAGGCGCCTCCCCCTGTGTCTCTTGACCGGGCGCGACATGCGGACTAGCCGCGCAGTTGTGGAGCGCTCACGCAGTGGTCTGCAACAGTTTGAATATTCACGGCCTATCCGCTTGTGGTGATCGGCTGCCACGCAGGGACCGGACCATGCTGCTGCCGACCATCGCCGCTGGAATGTTGATGATGGGCGCACAGGCGTCGGCGCTGGATGCGCCGGTTCCCGAAGCGGCGCCGGGGGTGGATGGCGCGAGCGCGCGCGTTGCCCTGGGCGTGCCCCTCGTTTCGCCCGCGACGGACAGCGCGGATGAAGAGGTCCATGACATCGTCGTGACCGGCGCGAACCGGGCTCCGCCGGGCGATCCGTTCGAAAATCTCAATGCGAAAAGCTTCGAGGCGGTTCAGTCGGTCGACAAGGCCGTGGTCGAGCCGGTCGCCAAAGCCTATAACAAGGGCCTGCCCAGGCCTGTGAGAAAGGGCTTTCGCAACTTTTTCGCCAATCTGCAGGAGCCAGTGGTCTTCGCCGCCTATATGCTGCAGTTGAAGCCCGGCAAGGCGGTGGAAACGGTCGGGCGCTTCACCATCAATACGACATTGGGCGTCGCCGGCCTGTTCGACGTCGCGAAGCGCAAGCCGTTTTTCCTGCCCTATCGTCCCAATGGGCTGGCGAATGTGCTGGGATATTATGGGGTGGGGCCAGGCCCCTATATGTATCTGCCGCTCGTCGGGCCGACGACCTTGCGCGACATTATCGGGGATTCGGTGGACAAGTTGGCGGTGCCGTTCCTGATCGGAAAGCCATTCACCGAACCGGCCTACGTCATCCCGGCGACGATCCTCAACCAGCTTGGCGAGCGCGCTGCCTTTGACGATACGATCCAGGAGATCCGCAAGGAAGATGATCCCTATGCTTCGTATCGCGAGCTGTATTTGAAGCAGCGCAAGGCAGAGATCGAGGCGCTGCACGGCCGCACCAGCGATGATGTGGTCCCGGTCTACGGGCGGCGGATGGGGGAAGGTAAGGTAGCGCCGCAGTAGCGGCTGAGCGATCAAGCCGCCGCCCTTGATCTCCAGCCCTAAGGTGCGGGCCTGTCGACCTTCACCCGGTCAGGATCGGGCAAAACGCCAGTTGTCAGCGTCGCTTTCGGCGGGATCGAACTGATATCCGTCACTGTCGAAGCCGCGCATGGCGTCTATGTCCGTGATATGATGTTCGCACATCCACCGCGCCATCATGCCCCGCGCCTTTTTCGCATGGAAGCTCACGAGACGCGGCCCGTTCGGACCCGGCTCGCGGAAATCGACGTGGATTACGCGCAAACCTTCCAGCCTGCCTTCGACAGCGGCGAAATATTCCTGGCTCGCGAGGTTGAGCACGACGCCCGATCCCTCTTCGGCGACCTGCGCACGGAGCAGCGCGGCGATGCGATCATCCCACCAATCGGTCAGTTTCTTGTGTCGGGGTGCCCATCTGGTCCCCATTTCGAGACGATAGGGACGAATGGCGTCAAGGGGCCGGAGCAGACCGTATAGTCCTGACAGCATCCGCACATGATCCTGTGCAAAAGCGACACCGGCCTCGTCCAGCGTGTCCACCTCGAAACCCGTATATACGTCGCCGGCAAAAGCAAAGAGCGCCTGCCTTTGCGGCAGATCGGCGAAATCCCGGAAGCGGTCCGCATTGAGTTTCGCAAGGCGCGGCGAGATATGCATGAGTTCTGCGAGGCGCTTCTGGGACAGGTTGGCCGCCGACTTGGCGAGGTTGCGCGCCTCTTCCTCGAAATGAGGGACGGTCTCGGCGAGGGGCGGCAATGCACGTTCGAAATCGAGGGTCTTGGCGGGAGAAAGCAGGACGATCATGGCGCAGGCGGTAGCTGTGCGTCATCCTGGCGTCAAACGATCGATCTTCCGCCTGCCGCGTGATCGAGCAACGGGCGCTGCTGAAGCTTCGCATCCGTAACTATCCTGATGTCGGGCCGCAGGACGTAGGGCTATTTTCATCGCTCTCCCAAGGAGGTCAGGATGAAAAACATTCTTCTGCTGGTGCATGACGATGAGGGTCAGGAAGCACGTTTTCAGGCAGCGCTGGATTTGACCCGCGCCGTTGGCGGCCATCTGCGCTGCGTGGATGTAACCCCGCTCCTAGTCGTCGCCGGAGATCTGTATGTCGGCATCGGGCAGGGCGCCGTGCTGGTCGATGAACGGGACAGCGAGGAGCGGAACAAGCTGCGGCTGACAGATCGCCTGGCGAAAGAGGATGTGCCCTGGGACTGGATCGATGTGACGGGAGAATTTGCAAGCTGCCTGCTGAAGGAAGCCAGCCTGGCCGATGTCGTGGTGTTGAACCGGCAATTGGACGAGTTCCCGCTGCCGGACATGCGCATGGTGGCGAGCCAGGTCCTGATGCATGCGCGCGTGCCCGTGCTGGCGGTGCCGCAGACACTTGAGCGGTTCAACATCGCAAGAGCCGTGCTGGCATGGGACGGCAGACCGTCCTGCATCGCGACGATGCGCGCATCCGTGCCGCTGCTCGCGCTGGCGGACGAAGTGGAGGTGCTGACGATCCATGATGGATCGATTGAGGCGGCCCCCGCCGATGCCGCGCGCTATCTGTCACGACATGGCGTCCAGGCGACGATCCGTAGCGTGAACGACCGTCTGCACCCTGTCGAAGCCATCATTGAAGAGGAATGCGTCCGGTTCAAGGCCGACTATCTGGTAATGGGGGCCTATGGGCGCGGCAGGCTGATGGAAACATTCGGCGGGGTTACCAAGCGGCTGCTGACGCGCAGCAAATATCCTCTGCTGCCGGGGCATTGATGCAGTAAGCAGGCGGCCGCCCGGTCCATCAGGACCTGCGCGGCCAGTCCGTCAGGAGCCGGACGATTTCCGCCGACGGATGTTTGACAAGGTCCTTGTCCACTTCCGCGATCAGCCTTTTCTCGATTGCGGGCGTATAATGATCCCGCAGGACATGCAGCGTCGCGGGCGGCGCGATGACGATGATGTCCACGTCATGCCCGGCGGCGGCTTCTGCCAAGGCTGCTGCCGCTTCGACGGCGAAATGATTTTCCCGCAACTGATGCGTGTCGGCCTGCTGATAGCTGTTCCTGATGCTGCCGACACTGGAAACACTGACGCCGGGCGCGTCGGTCAATTGTTGCCGGTTGGGCGGGTTGTCGATTTCCCGATGCTTGATGACGGACAGCTCGGGATACAGGGCATCGCCCTCATTCCTCATGACCAGCATCTTCGAGCCATCGGTCACGAGCAAGATCGTTCCATAGGCGATTTTCATGATCAGTCCTCCCTCAGCGCCAGTCATGAATGGAGTCCGCAAACTCGGCGAAAGAAGCCGGGCCGTGCCTCCAATCCGTCATGGCATTATGGGCCACGAGACGTTGTCCGCGATATTGGGGCAATCCCTTACGGCGCCGACTATTGTGATGGTGATGCTGTTCCTGTTTTCCGCATTCACCGGACGAAGATCGCCCAGGCGAGGATGCTGGCCGCTGCCGTCGCCAGGGCTGCAAAGAGCGGGGCAGATGCCCGGACGCCGCCATGGCCCCATCCGATGACCACCGTCATGACCGCCTTGGCCAGGGTGTTGGCAAGGACAGCGGCGCCCAGCGTCAGCCCGGCGGTTTGATCGTTGAGCATATGAGCGGGCAGCCCCGACATGGTGATGACTGCGGCGTCCACGTCGGAAATGCCGGTGAGCGTCAGGACAACGGCCATGCCCTGCTCTCCAAAGCGATGGAGCGCCCATCGCGCGACCAGCGACAATACGACCACCATCCCCGCCAGGATCAGCGCTGGTGCGAAGCCGAGCGGGTTGGAGATGCTCACCTTTGCGCTGTCGCTGCGATGCCGACGGAAGGCGAAGACAGCTAACAGGACGGAGACTATCGTTGCAGGTGCCATGGCAAGGGCCAGCGTCGGTAGCGCGCGGGGGATAAGCGCCAGCGCCAGCAGCTGAACCCGGACGAACATCACGATCGAGGCGAGGGCGATGCCCGCTGAAAGTGGACCACGGATCGCAGGCTCTTCCCGCAGCCGTCTTGCATATTCGGCCGTGACGGCGGTGGAAGACACGATCGCGCCCGTCAGCGCGACCAGCAATATGCTCCTGTCCTGCCCAAGCCGCCGCGTCAGGGCATAGCCGGCGAAGGAGAGGCCGGTGACGAAGACGACGACCAGCCAGATGTTGCGGGGATTCCAGGCTTCATAGGGCCCCATTGCGCGATCCGGCAACAGGGGGAGGATGACGAGCGCAACCAGCAGGAAGCGTGACACGCCTTCGATCTCCTGATCGTCCATTCCTTTCAGCAGGGCGTGCATCGATTGCCGCGCGCTGAGCATCGCGAAGGTCGCGCCCCCGATTGCGAGGCCGAGCACAGGGGAAAAGCGGGTCGCGCAGAAGCTGGCGGCAAAGGTCAAGATGCCCGCCAGCGTCGTGGTAGCCGACAGATGGTCCTGGTCGGCGCTGCGCGCATAGCCTGCGGTCAGCACCGCCGCCACGCCGATCGCGAGGGCAGCGGCGACCACGTCCGGCGCCAGACCTCCCATGCCCCCGATCAGGCCGATGAGACCGAAGCTGCGGAACCCGGCGACGCGGTGGCCGGTGCCGAAGGATCTTTGCGCCCAGCCCCTTTGAATGCCAATCAGCAAGCCGATGGCTATGGCAGCCAGCAGCGGCAGATAAGGCTGAATGAACGAGGGGCTGGCGCCAGCAGTCATCGCGGTCTCACGCTCGTTTCGTTGATACGGCCGTCCAGCATGGAGATTTGCACATCGGCCGCCGCCGCGACATCGGGATCGTGCGTGACGCACACCACGGCGCGGCCCTGATCGTGGGCGAGGTTGCGAAACATCTCTACCACGCGCGCGCTGTTCTGGCTGTCGAGATTGCCTGTGGGTTCGTCCCCCAGCACCACAGCCGGATCGTTGGCGATGGCGCGGGCGATGGCGACGCGCTGGCGCTCGCCCCCCGACAGGCGATCGGGCGTCTTTGCGCTTTTTTCTCCAAGGCCCATGCCCTCAAGCAGCGCCTGCGCCTTGGCGCGTATCTCTTCCAGTGACAGCCTGCCGAGCCTGCGCATGGGCAGCATGACATTTTCCAGCGCCGTAAATTCCGGCAAAAGGAAGTGAAACTGGAAGACGAAGCCGAAGCTCGCCAGCCGGATCTGGGCGCGGGCGTCGCCGCGCAGCGGGTTCATGTCCTGGCCGTTGAACAAAAGCTGTCCTGATGTCGGCCGGTCGAGCAGGCCGAGCAGATAGAGCAGCGAGGATTTGCCGCAACCCGACGGGCCGACGATGGCGACGAAGGTCGCGGGCTCGATCGACAGCGAGACGTCTGTCACCAGCGTGACGGGGGGCGTGCCGGGCAGGTTGCGGGACAGGTCCTGCGCCTTGATGATCGCGCTCATACCGCGCCTCGCAATATGTCGACCGGATCGACCCGCGCGGCTTTTCGGGCGGGGAGCCATGCGGCGATGATGCCGGACAGCAGGGACGCTGCCGCCGCGATCGCATATTGGCGCGCCGAACGGTCAAGGGGCAGCCGCTGATCCTCTCCGGCGATGGGGAATTTGAGCGACCCCAGGATCGCCATCAGCCCGTAGCCCAGCAGCCATCCGGCAAGGATGCCGAACAGCGCAAGGGCGAGACCCTCGAACACGAAAATCAGTTGGAGGTCGCGTTCCGAAAATCCCATGGAGCGCATGATGGCTATGTCCCGCCTCTTGTCGGACACGCTGTTGGATACGACCGTGTAGATGCCGAAGCTGGCGACCAGCAGGATGGCCGAGACGACGCTGTACATGATGACGTTGCGGGTCACGAGCAGGGAGAGGAAATCTGCGGAACGCTCCTGCCAGCTTTCCGCCTTGTAGGCATAGCGCGCCTCCAGGCGGCGGCTGATCGGCTCGGCCTCATAGGGGTCGGAAAGGCGTATGCCGATGCGGTTGATGATGAAGGGGCGGCCAAGCAGCGACTGCGCTTCCCGCAGCAGGACATAGCCCAGGCCGGATGAAATCTGCGTCTGGCCGCGCTTGAACAGTCCGACGATGCGGAGCGACCGGCTCTTTCCCGAAGCGGAGGTCGCGCCAACCACGTCACCCACGCCAAGGCCAAGTCGGCGCGCCATTTCCTCGCCTATGATGATGCCGCCCTGCGTGCTTTCAAGGTCGCGGAGGCGTCCAACGCGCAGCTGGTCCTGGATGGTGCTGACCTTTTCCTCGATCGCGGGATCGACGCCGACGATGGTCAGCGCCTCCTCGCGTCCACCGCTGCGCAGGGTGATTGCGCCGCTCAGGCTGGGTGACCCGATGGCGCCCGGCAGCGCATCGACGGCGCGCAAAATCTCCGGCCATCCCTTGAGCCCGCGCACTTCGTTGCGGACCTTGTAGTGGCGCAGGTCGATCGCTGCGCCCTTGTAGAGGGTGACGCCGGGCTGGGGCGGGGGGCTGCGCAGTTCGTCGGAGATGATGATATGCGGGGCGGCGTCGATCAGCGTCTTGATGAAGTCATTCTGGCTGCCGATCATCATGGCCGATACGGCAAGGAAGAAGCCGACGCCCACCGCCACGCCGCTGACCGCGACGATGGTCTGGCGACGGCGGCCTACAAGATGCCGGGCAGCGACGCTGGCCAGCAGCCGCAACTGACCGGTCATGGCTTTACCCGAACGCGCATATCGTCCCGGAGCTTTTCTTCGGGCGTCTTAACGATCATGTCGCCTTGCGACAGGCCCGAGAGGATCTGCACGTCGTTGGTGCCAGCGATGCCGGTCCGCACAGGTTTCGCATGAACGCGATGGCCGCGTACGATCCAGACCTTGCCATCTTCGATCGCGCTGGCGGGCACCAGGAGCGCCCGCTCCGCCCTGCGCGTCACGATGTTGACTTCCAGCGTCAGCCCGAGTGGCAGCGTCATTGCCGGGTCCGGTACGATGCGGGCGCGAAAGGCGCGCTGTTCAGGATCGCCGCCCGGCGTCACTTCGCGCACATGGCCGCGCAGCACCCGGCCGGGCCAGGCGTCGCTCGACATCAAGGCTGCCTGTCCGGGCTGAACGCGAGCGACATCGCGCTCGTCTATGGTGGCGGTGATCCATATGCGGGACGGATCGCCCAGCGTCATGAGGACGCGACCAGGGGTGGCGAGGTCGCCTGGCTCCACATCCTGGCGCAGGACGACGCCGTTGATGCCCGACCGGACGATCATCTGGTCGAGCCGGGCGCGGGCGCTTTGCTCCGCTGCGCGCGCGCTGTCCGCGGTGGCGACGGCCGCATCGCGCGCGGCGCGCGTGACCCATCCTTTTGCGAAGAGCGAAAGCGTGCGCTGCTCATCCTGCTGGGCCACACGGCGTTGCGCCACTGCCTGTTGCAATGCATGGCGCTGCTCCTCGTCGTCGAGGAGGACGAGTGGCTGGCCGCGCACGACGCGCTGGGCTTCGTCGGCCAGCACCTGCCGGACAGGGGCGGTCAGGCGCGCGGAGACCGACACGGGCTGCTGCGCCTCGATGAAGCCGGTGGCATAGACCAGCTCGACCGCCTGCCCGATGCGGACGGGCGTAAGCTCAACCTCTTGCGTCCGGCCCGCGAGCAGCCACCATGCCGCAGCCCCCGCGAGCAGCGCGAGCGGCAACAGCCATAGCGCGATGCGTTTCATGACGGCATCTATAGCATCACGCGCAAATCATTGCTCGCCCGTATCGATTCCGCCTTGGGCTATTTCGATCCGACCGGGATCTGGCGGGGCTTGCTCGCTTCGGTGGCGAGACGTGGCACGATGACCTTCAGCAGGCCCTTTTGCAAATGGGCGCTGGCCTTGTCCGCATCCGCTTCGAACGGAAGCGCGACGCGGCGCAGATAGCTTCCGCGGCTGCGCTCGATCAGATGATAATTCTTCTTTTCGTCCTTTTCCTCGCGATCTTCCTTATGTTCGGCCTTGATGGTGAGGACATTGTCCTGCACGTCGAGTGACACGTCCTTTTCGTCGAAGCCCGGCAGCTCGGCGGTCAGCTCCAGGCCCTTGTCCGTTTCGGCAATATCGACGCGGGGGAGGTTGAAGCCCCTGCTGTCACCATTGCCGGTGGTGAGCCAACCCCGGCCGAAATCGTCGCTGATTCGATCCATTTCCTTGCGCAGATCGGCGAATGGATCAAAGCCGGTGCGGAAGATATTGCTGCGCCCAAAGGGGATGAGTGAACGAAAGTCAGTCATTGGTCCTTCTCCTGCATTTGTGAAAGTGGCGGCTTGCCCTGATGGGGTCTTGCCGATCCATGCGGAAGTTTCGCCCGGGAGGGGGTTGCCGCGCCATAAGTAGAGTCACGCAGTTGTTGTTGTCGGCACAAGGACGGCTGCGCCCTTCACCTGGCCTTCGCGCAGGTTTCGCAGGGCTTGATTGGCTTGTTCGAGGGGGAAGCTTTGCGTGACGGTGCGGAGCTCTATGTCGTCCAGCAGCTCAAAAAAGGAGGTGCCGTCTTCCCGTGTCAGATTGGCGACCGACATGATCTGCCTTTCCTGCCAGAGGTCGGCATAGGGGAAGGAGGGTATGTCGCTCATGTGGATGCCTGCGCATATGACGCGGCCACCCTTTCTGACTGCGCGCAGGGCTTGAGGTACGAGTTCTCCGGCCGGTGCGAAGATCAGCGCTGCGTCGAGGAGCGACGGCGGTGCATCGGATGCACCACCCGCCCAGGCGCAACCGAGCGAACGGGCGAAATCCTGGCCTGCCGTGTCGCCATCCCGCGTAAAGGCATAGACGGTCCGCTGTTGATGGCGGGCGACCTGCGCCAATATGTGCGCGGCGGCGCCAAAGCCATAAAGGCCGATGACGATCGCCGGGCCTGCCAGCCGCAATGCTCTCCACCCGATCAGGCCAGCACAGAGGAGCGGGGCGGCGTCCACATCCGAAAAGCGGTCCGGGAGGCCGAAACAATATCGCGCGTCGGCGATCGTGTGGCTTGCATAGCCGCCATCGCGGGTCGCTCCAGTGAAGAGCGGCGCGTCGCAGAGATTCTCCCGTCCGGTGAGGCAATAGGGGCAGACGCCGCATGTATGTCCCAGCCAGGGAACGCCGACGCGTTGGCCGATGGTGAAGCCATCGACGCCGCGGCCTAATGCCGCAATCCGGCCTACAATTTCATGGCCCGGTATGATGGGATAGTGGGCGGGAATTTCGCCGTCGAGGACATGCAGATCGGTCCGGCAGACGCCGCAAGCGGCGACTTCGATCAGCAGTTCGCCGGGCTTTGGATCAGGAACGGGACGCTCGATCGGCACGAGGGCAGCGCCGGGCGCGGGAATCTGCATGGCCAGCATCCGGGTCACGAGACGCTGGCCGCCGACCGGAGCGAGAAGCTGAAGAGCATGAGCGCCACGCGCTGGGAGATGGGTCCCATGCGGACAAAGCTGCGCCATAGCTGGCTCCCTGACAGGGCTGCTCCCGGCTCCAAGGCCATATTCGGGGCCATGATCGCCCTCCTCAAGATGTGAGGCGGCGACTCTAGCGCTGGAGGCGGCGTGATGATGTTCGTGAATCTACGAATAGGATGCTTGGGAAGGCAGCGCGATCATCCCGCTGATAATCCTTCAAGGAGCGTTGCGATGAAAGCGTTGATCTACGACGGGCCGGGGCAGAAGCATCTGGGCGAGCGGGAGAAGCCGCAGGTCAAGGATGGCGGCGACGCCATCGTCCGCATCACGCACACGACCATCTGCGGCACTGACCTTCACATATTGAAGGGCGATGTGCCCACTTGCGAGCCAGGGCGGACATTGGGGCATGAGGGCGTCGGCGTGGTGGAGGCCGTCGGATCGGCGGTGGCGAACTTCAAGACCGGCGATCATGTCCTGATTTCCTGCATTACGTCATGCGGGCGATGCGACTATTGTCGCCGGGGCATCTATTCCCATTGCGTGAATGGCGGATGGATGTTGGGCAACGCGATCGACGGCACGCAGGCTGAATATGTGCGCATCCCCCATGCCGACACCAGCCTTTATCCGGTTCCGGCCGGGACCGACGAGGAAGCGCTCGTGATGCTGAGCGACATATTGCCGACGGGCTTTGAATGCGGCGTGCTGAATGGCAAGGTCGCGCCCGGGAGCAGCGTTGCCATCGTGGGCGCGGGTCCCATCGGGCTGGCGACTTTGCTGACGGCGCAATTTTATTCGCCCAGCCAGATCATCATGATCGACCTGGATGCCAATCGACTGGCCGTGGCGGAACGGTTCGGCGCGACCCGCACGATCGACAGCCGATCGGAAGACGCCATCGCTGTGGTCAAGTCGCTGACGGAGGGAAGGGGCGTCGACACAGCCATAGAGGCTGTCGGCGTCCCCGCGACCTTCGAATTGTGCGAGGACCTGGTCGCGGCCGGCGGTGTCATCGCCAATATCGGCGTGCATGGTATGAAGGCGGATCTCCATCTGGAGCGGCTTTGGTCGCATAATATCACAATCACGACGCGGCTGGTGGATACGGCGACCACATCAATGCTGCTGAAGACGGTAGCGGCCGGAAAGATCGACGCGAAGAAGCTCGTCACGCATCGCTTTACGCTGGATGGCATCATGGACGCCTATGATGTCTTCAGTCGAGCGGCGGAAACGCAGGCTCTCAAGGTTTTGATTACGCCCTGATCCGAAAGCGATGGCTATCGAATCGCAACCCGCTTGAGTGCCGCGCATGTCGCCATGTCGAATGGCGCGCGGCATGCAGGAACGATAGCCGCGCGCCATTTCAGTTGGCTTGAGCCGCTAGGCTCTTCCTTGCAATGCGGATGGTGGGATCGTCGGGGTCTGCGACGGTGACGAAGCCAAGTTCCCGTTCCATGCGCAGAGCCGCGTCATGATCTGCGGACTCGATAGACTCGACCGTTTCGATCCCTTCCGCCTTCGCATAGCGCAGCGCATGTTCGAACAAGGTCCAGCTGACGCCCTTGCCCTTCATGTCGGTGCGGGTGCTGAGCGCGATTTCCGCGCGGGTGCGATCGGGGTCGGTCGCCAGCATGGCGATGGCGAGGACGCTGCCCTGATGATCGAAGGCCAGGAAACTGATGGTGCGGACATAGTCCACGCGCGTCATCATCACGATCTGGTCGTGGCTGACCTTGGACATGCCGGACATGAAGCGGAAGCGCAGGTCTTCAGGAGAGACATGGTCGAAAAAGGCTGCGACTGCGGGTTCATCATCAGGCCGCACCGGCCGCGCATGGAAGCGGACGCCCTGTTCCGTGACGAGGTCGGATGCCCAACCTTCCGGCGGCCCCCGCAGGACGAGGCGGGAGGCAGCGCTTGCCTCAGCAGTGATCCGCGCCCGTGCATCGAGGGCGATGACGCCTGCCGGGCTCACGATCAGAGGATTGATGTCGAGCTCCAGCAAGTCGGGGAGGTCTACGGCCATGGCCGACACCGCATCAAGAACGTCTGCCACGCTTTCCACATCGGCTGCCGGGACGTTGCGATATCCGGCGAGCATCCGGGAGAGACGTGTCCGCGCAATGAGGGCGCGCGCCTGCGCATGGTCGATCGGCAGGAGGTCGATAGCCTTGTCGTTGACAAGTTCGGTAGTGACGCCGCCCGCCCCGGCCATGATGATGGGACCGAAGGCCGGATCGACGTTGAGGCCGACGATCATTTCCCTGCCGTCTTTCACTTTTATCATGTCTTCGACGGCGAACCCCTGGATCCGCGCTTCGGGGAAATCGCGGCGGATGCGTCGCTCCATGTCCTTCGCCGCTGCGACGGCGGCATGGGCGTCGGGGAGGTCGAGCGCGACTCCGCCCACGTCCGACTTGTGCGGCAGGTCGTGCGAGACGATCTTCACCGCAAAGGGTGGGCTCAGCCAGCAGCAAGCCTCTTCCACTGCATCCGCCGAGGCAGCGAAGCGCGTTTGCGCGACGGGGATGCCATAGGCCTCCAGCAGCTTCTTCACCTTGATCTCGGAAAGCGTCGTACATCCGTCCGCCTGTGCGGCGGCGATGATCGCGCGGGCGACGACGCGATCCGCCTTCACCTCTCGCGTCTGGGCGGGCGCTCCCGTGAGACTCTCGCGAAGACGGCGAGCCTGGGCCAGATAGCCAAAGGCACGCACGGCGTCGTTCGGCGTCGAAAAGACCGGGATACCCGCCGCCGCGAAAACAGGCCTTACCGCATCGCTGTTGGTATCACCCAGCCAGCAGGCGAGCACGGGCTTGCGAATATGATCCTGCGCTGCCGCTGCTACTTCGCGGCAGATCGCCAGAGCCGTCTCCCTCGCCTCGCTGCGCGCGGTGGGACAGTTCATGACCAGCACCGCGTCGCTACCGCCGTCCCGCAGGATGGACCGCAAAGCTGCCGCATATCGCTCCGCATCAGCGTCGCCCAATATGTCGACGGGGTTGGCGCATGGCGAACCCGCAGGCACGACCTTTGAAAGGGCGGCGATTGTCTCAGGCGTCAACGACGCAAGCTGGCTTTTCCCATGCGCCAAGGCATCGACCGCCAATATTCCCGCGCCCCCG
>JAEZCS010000210.1 GCA_023433445.1 Pseudomonadota bacterium
TCCGCTGGCCGAGCCGATTTCGGCCGCGATCAACGGCAACGACATCGTCGCGGCCTCGGTCCTCTCGGGCAACCGCAACTTCGAAGGGCGCGTGAGCCCCGATGTGCGCGCCAACTTCCTCGCCTCGCCGCCGCTCGTGGTCGCTTATGCGCTCAAGGGCACCGTGGTGCAGGATTTCGTCGCCACGCCGATCGGCACGGGTTCGGATGGCGAGCCGGTGTATCTGAAGGACATCTGGCCTTCGAACGACGAAGTCCGCTCGGTCATGGACGGCGCGGTCACGCGCGACATGTTCGTCACCCGCTACGCGACCGTGTTCACCGGCGACGAGCGCTGGCAGGCGATCAACGTCACCGGATCGGCGACCTATAGCTGGCGCGCAGGCTCGACCTATGTCGCCAACCCGCCCTATTTCGAGGGGCTGACCATGACCCCGGCCGCAGTCACCGACATCGTCGAGGCTAAGCCGCTCGCCATCTTCGGCGATTCGATCACCACCGACCATATTTCACCGGCCGGTTCGATCAAGGCGACCTCGCCCGCAGGCAAGTGGCTCTCGGAGCATCAGGTCGCTCAGGCTGACTTCAACAGCTACGGCGCGCGCCGTGGCCATCATGAAGTGATGATGCGCGGTACCTTCGCCAACATCCGCATCAAGAACCTGATGCTGGACGGCGTAGAAGGCGGCATGACCCGTTATGAAGGCGAAGTCATGCCGATCTACGACGCAGCCATGAAGCACAAGGCGGACGGCACCTCGCTGGTCGTCATCGGCGGTAAGGAGTATGGCACCGGATCGTCGCGCGACTGGGCAGCCAAGGGCACCAACCTGCTGGGCGTCCGCGCCGTGATCGTCGAAAGCTTCGAGCGCATCCACCGTTCGAACCTGGTCGGCATGGGCGTGCTGCCCCTGCAGTTCAAGAACGGCGAGAGCAAGGAGACGTTCGGCTTCACCGGCGACGAGACCTTCACTATCCAGAATGTCGCGGGCTTGAAACCGCGTCAGGACGTAGACGTGATCGTGAAGCGCGCCGATGGCTCGACCTTCACCTTCACTGCGCTCTGCCGCATCGATACGGTGAACGAGCTCGAATATTTCATGAACGGCGGCATCCTGCAGTATGTTTTGCGCAAGCTGGCTGCCTGACCGGCTGAAATGTTGAGATAAGACAAAGGGCTCTCTCCGTCAGGAGGGAGCCTTTTGTGTATCTTATCAGCTGTAACTGCCTGCGCCGCTGTTCTGAATTCCTCGCTCACTTACGGCACGGCAGGCGCGCGCCGGAGGGCCTCATGACAACCATCGTGGAAATCGTCGGCTGGGTGGGCGCTATTTTGGTTCTGGGTGCCTACATCCTTGTCTCCGTGGGCCGCCTTTCCGGCGGATCGGCGCTATTCCAGGGGATGAACGTTTTAGGCGCTGCGTTTTTCGTGCTGAACACCTGGTGGCACGGCGCCATGCCTTCGATGGTGCTGAACATCGTCTGGAGCGCAGTCGGCGTTGCGGCTCTTTGGCGCATCTGGCGCTCCAGGGGCCCCGGCAGGCGATAGGAGGGTTATCGGGCCCTCAAGAAAGCCTGGGATGGCGAGCGTTCGCTCAATCCGTTAGGCGTCTCATCAGCAATGAAAAAAGCACTCATCGTCCGTCATGTGCCGCGAGAGGGAGCGGCTGGGTTCCTCCAGCCCATCGAAGCCGCGGGCTTCGAGATCGAGAGGATCGACGTAGCGAGCCCGGAGTTTGCCGACGTCGACCTTTGCACGCCCGACCTGCTGATTATGATGGGCGGCCCCATGGGCGTCTATGAACATGACGTCCATCCGTGGATCCCGGTGCAAGTCGGCAAGCTGGCGGCGCGGCTGGAACAGGACCTTCCGACCTTGGGCGTTTGCCTGGGCAGTCAGATGATTGCGGCAGCGTTGGGCGCACGTGTTTATCCAGGCCAGGTGATGGAGCTTGGCTTTGCGCCCGTCACCCTCAATGACGCAGGCGCCGAATCGCCGTTGCGGCACATTCGGGATGTGCCGGTGCTCCACTGGCACAGTGACACATTTGAGTTGCCCCGCAACGTTGAACTATTGGCCTCGACGGACGCTTATGCGCATCAGGCATTTCGCCGGGGCCGGAACCTATTGGCACTGCAATTCCATGCCGAAATGGGCGAGGACCCGCGCTTCGATGACTGGCTAACGCATTTTTGGGCGGATATCGATGTTGCGCGTCAGTGCGGTATCGCCCTGCGCCGTGACCATGACGAACATGGCCCCGCTGCCGTGGCAGCGGGTCGAGCAATGATTGGCGACTGGTTGGCTCAGATAAGGGCCTGACCTGCTAAAACTCTACGTCGAGTTCCGCGACTTCATCAGGCTCCTTCCGCGCGTCCTCGATCCATTCGCGCATCATGTCCCAGTTGTTCACCGTATCGCAATAGCCAGCCGATGGCCCCTGCAGCTTCACGGCATAGGTTAAAAAGCGCTGCACGACCGGCGCGAACATCGCGTCGGCGACGGTGGGGCTGTCGCCGAACAGCCATGGTCCGCCATAAGAACCAAGACATTCGGCCCAAATCGCCTCCACACGTTCGATGTCAGGCTTGGCGCCTGAGAAGATCGGGAATTTCTTGTGCCGAACCTTGAGGTTCATCGGCAAGGCAGACCGAAGGTTTGCAAAACCGGAATGGATTTCCCCTGAGATCGACCGGCAATGAGCACGCGCGATGCGGTCCTTCGGGTACATGCCGGCATTGGGATAAAGCTCATGCAGATATTCTGCGATCGCCAGCGTGTCCCAAACGCTCGCTCCTTCGTGCGTTAGCCGCGGCACCAGCACAGACGGCGTCAACAGCAGAAGTTCGGCCCGGTTTTCCAGATTTTCCAGCGCCACCATCTTCTCGGTCACGCGCAGCCCAGCCAGTCGGCAGAGTAACCAGCCTCTCAACGACCAAGATGAATAAACCTTGCTCGATATCGTCAATTCCGCAGCGGCCATGGCGATCCTCCCGATCTTCATGTTTTTCCATCAAACATGATGCAGTGCAATACGCAAAAACGGTATATCGAAAGGAGAGGCCGAATCGGCCGGGGGAACATTTTGGGGCGCCGTTCATCTTATGACGATGCTGTACACTGGTTATCAAGCTCTGGAAGACATGCTGGCTCCGGCTCGTTTCGGTGCCGAACTCGCCTTAGGGTTTAGGGACAAAATCGGGCCTGCAGCCGATTGGCCGATACCGCGTCGCATGTTTGCACTCATGGATGTCTTTCAGGGAGCACGCCTTACCCACAAGCGGCCGTCCTACGGAATTGACGAAGTCCGTAGCGGCAACGCCCTTGTTGCGGTGCGGGAAGAGGTGCTGCTGGATCTGCCGTTCGGCAACCTGCTGCACTTCGCCAAGGATGATGTAGAGACAGAACAGCCCCGGATACTGCTGGTCGCTCCGATGTCAGGGCACTTTTCAACACTGCTGCGGAGCACGGTCCGCACGCTGTTGCGTGACCATGATGTCTACATAACCGACTGGAAGAATGCGCGCGACGTACCACTGTCGGCAGGGCAGTTCGGCTTTGATGATTATGTCGACTATGTGATCACCTTCATGCAGGAATTGGGGCCGGGCGCGCATATTTTTTCGGTCTGCCAGCCTTGTGTTCCGGCCTTTGCCGCTGTCGCATTGATGGCGGAGGACGGTGACGCCGCGACCCCGCGCTCCATGACATTGATGGGTGGGCCGATCGACCCGCGCGCCGCGCCTACCGCCGTCAATGACCTGTCTAACGAGCGCCCGATCGAGTGGTTTGAGCGGAACCTCATCACTA
Organism: Pseudomonadota bacterium; assembly: GCA_023433445.1. GTDB lineage: Bacteria > Pseudomonadota > Alphaproteobacteria > Sphingomonadales > Sphingomonadaceae > Sphingobium. The sequence continues at coordinate 3,811 of JAEZCS010000210.1, forward strand.
AAGTCCCGCTGCGCTACCCCGGTGCGGGCCGCCGCGTTTATCCCGGCTTTCTGCAGCTTTCGGCTTTCGTGTCGATGAACCTGGAGCGTCACGGCGCGCAGCATCGAGAGCTTTACCAACTGCTGGCGGATGGCAAGGAAGAAGAGGCAGCGAAGATCAAGGACTTCTATCAGGAATATTTCGCCGTCCTCGACATGACCGCCGAATTCTACCTGGAGACCGTCGATCGGGTATTCCAGCGGACCCTGCTGGCCAAGGGTGAACTCAAGCATCGCGGTCGCCCGGTCGATCCCGGCGCCATTCGGAAGACGGCCCTGCTGACGGTCGAGGGTGAGAAGGACGACATCTGCGCGGTTGGTCAAACGGCAGCCGCCCATGCACTCTGCACTGGTTTGCGCCCGCATCTGAAACGTCACCACCTGCAAATCGGAGCAGGTCATTATGGCGTCTTTTCAGGTCGCA
>JAEZCS010000212.1 GCA_023433445.1 Pseudomonadota bacterium
CACCCGGAAGCGCCGCCGTGCTGCTGAATGGCCTGCTGCTGCATTGCCATGACCGCAAGTTGGTCAATCAGGCCTATCTCGACAGGCATGTGGTGGTGCCCTCCGGCTTCTGGGCGCGCTTGCGGGATGGGCATGACCTGTGGTCCGTGGCCCGGCGTTGCGGGATGCAGGCAGGTGAGGTTCGCGCCCTATATGATTTGATGGCGGCGGGGCGACAGGTCGTGACCTTGCTTGATGATGGCGACGCAGGCCTGATGCAGGCCGCGCTCAACCTTCATCTTTCCATGGGGTGGATAGGACGCCCGGGCGCGGCTCCGTTCGCGCTGGCCCGGAACGCGGGCGCGATGGGCGCACGAGAGGTGGGATGCAGCAACGGGCAGCTCGCGGCGCATCGCGATTTTTCCGATGACGCGCTTGGCTCGACCGCCCGCTTCTGGAGCGCAACGCGCATGGCGGAAGGGCCGGGGTTATCCGGCGATGACTTGCCGGATGCGATCGAGCGGGGGGTGATCAAGGCGCTGTGGGTCGTCGGAGGCCTTGCCCCGGAACATCGCCTGTCGTCTCTCTTGGCCAAGGTGCCTTTGGTCATCATGACGACGCCGTGGGTGCCCGAAGTCGGAGCGAAGAATCTTTTGGCGTTACCGTCTCCGGTCTGGATCGAGAAGGATGGCACGGCGACCGGCGCGGATCGGTTGATCAGCAGGCAGCGCCGAGTCTTTCCCCTGCCGGGCGAAGCGAAGCCGGACTGGTGGAGCGTGACGCAGATTGGGCGCGCCATGGGGTGGGGCGACGCCTTCCATTATGAGCGGCCCGCCGAAATCTATCGCGAGCATGTGCGGCTGACCGGCTATCGCAATGGTGGCGAGAGGCTGCTTGATCTGCGGCGGCATGCGCCGATATCGAACCCCGCTTATGATGAGCTGACGCCGTGGCGGTGGGGTGAGATACCTTTTGACGAGGGGCGCTTCCCGACGTCCGATGGCAAGGCCAGGCTGCTAACCTAGAGCATCGTGCGGAAAAGTGGGAACCGGTTTTCCGCTGAAAACGATGCGAAAACAAAAAACTAGAGCACGCGACCTGCGTCCGATTAAACGCAGCGTGCTCTAGCCGGTGCGGGCTATGCCCTTCAGATGATGCAACAGCAGATCGGCGTTGGCTTCCCAGGTGAAGCGTAGTGCCGCGTCGCGCACCGCTTCGCGCTCGGGCGGATTGAAGAGAATTTCTCCGATGGCGGCGGCGATGGCTTCTGGATCGCGATCGACGATCTTGCCCGCTTCCGGTCGATCGAGCAGCTCGCGCGCGCCGCCCACATCGGTGACGACGATCGGCGTGCCGCAGGCGAGCGATTCGACCCAGGCGTTGGCGAGCCCTTCGGATGAGGAGGGCAGGGCCATCACGTCGGCGGCGGCGTAAATGCGCGGCAGCCGGTCATGTGGGACTGAACCCAGGAAGCCGATACGGCGGTCGACGCCCAGCTCTTCCGCCAGCTTTTCCAATGACCGGCGATATTGACCCTGGCCAGCGAACAGCAGCGTCACGCCGGGCAGGCGAGGGAGCGCCTGCACGAGCAGATCCTGACCCTTGCGTGGTATGAGGGCGCCGACGCACAGCACCACGGGCCCTTCAAAGCCAAGGACATCCTTGGCGACGGCACGGTCCGCTATTTCGAAGCGATCGAGATCGACGCCCGTATAATGCACGCGGATCTTGTCGGCATCCATGCCAAGCTTCACCATAGACCGGCGCATCGCGCTGGAGACGGCGAGCAGGCCAGCCGCTTCGGCCCCGGCGCGCTTGACCATGGCGCGGGTGTCGCGCCGCTTGCCCCAATAGTGAATGTCCGCGCCGCGCGCTTTGACCGAAAAAGGAATGCCGAGCGCGCGCGACAGGCGTTGTGCGACCGGGCCATCGGGGAAGAAGAAGCTGGCGTCGATGACGTCGAAGGGCTGCTGCGCATGCAGATGACGGACCAGCGGCAGGATTGCGCGGGTCATGCTGCCGACATTGTAGCGCGCGCCGATTTTCGGGATAGTCGAAAAGAGCGGGCGATAGACGGTCAGGTCCTTCCACCGTTCTTTGCGGGGAAGGGCGCGCAGCGGAGCATATTGGCTGGCGAGGCCGATCGGCCAGACCGGAATGCCAAGCGGTGCGATCACCGTGACATTCACATCCGGGCGGCTGGCGAGTTCCCGCGCCTGCCGCTCGACGAACACCCCGAAATTAGGGCGGCTCATGTCCGGAAATAGGGTCGAGAGCGTGAGGACATTCAACGTCATGCCGTCTCCCATAGGGCATCACAGTTAATTGAGAGTTAGGGGTGAAGTAAGGCTTTGGCTATAATTGTCTCACAAGCTGAACGGCGACGGCGCCCCATGGCGGATCGCTGATCACCTGCTGGCGGCTGCCGCTGCCGAGGGGGAGTATCTGTAACTTGTCGCCCTCTCGCCCGATGAGGCGGCCGAATACGAAGCGTCCGGCATGGCGGGGGAGCAAGATGTCGCGGTTGAGCGCGCTTGCGAACTCGTCCGGTCCTATGCGGCGGCACCAGATTTCATCGCCGCTGCGATAGTCGCCTATGCTGGCGGACACCTGCACGCCGATCATGGCGTCAGCCGGGACAGGCGGGGGGAAGGACAGGCTTCGCGTTGGGGCGCGCGCGCCTTCGGGACCGAGCAGCGCCGCGACCGGCACGACGCTTTGTCCAGGAAGCGCGACAAGCTCCGATGACCCGACGCCCAGCGCTTCGGCGATCCGGTTCAGCCAGTTGACCGATACGGTTCGCGTCCCCGTTTCCAGGCGTCCAATGGTCTGCGCGGTCGTCGGCGGCTGGCAGAGCGCCGCCACCTGCTCCAGCGTCAAGCCCTTGGCTTTTCGAACTTCTCTTATCCGGGTAATCATGCCTGTTCCAGATTTTACCTATTTGGTTTTTGTTCTTTCCTACAAATGGTTCGCCGTGGCAAGTCCCTCCTTCAGCCCATTGCGAGGAGGAAACGCATGCGAAGCCAATATGTGGAGCAGCAGATCGAGGACCCGGCCGGGCGGATCCAGACAGTAGCCGTGAATGTCGGCGAATCGCCGCTGGCCTGGTTGCACGCGCGGGGTCATCTGAGCGAGCGATGTTATCGGGCGGGCGAATTGCTGCGGGCTGATTGGGAGAAGGCCGGTCTGGGGCCGCGCGTGACGATGCGTTGGGAGGCTGCACCCGCAACGAGCGGGACAAGGCGAGGCGGAGGCGGTGGCGATCCCAGCATGGCGCAGCTTTCCGCGCGGGAGAGGTTCCACGCGGCAATCGCCGCAGCGGGGCCGGGGCTGAGCGACATATTGTGGCGGGTCGCCTGCGCTGGCGAAGGGCTGGTCGCAGCGGAGCGGGCGCTCGGATGGCCAAGCAGGGCAGGCAAGCTGGTGTTGACGTTGGCGCTCGAGCGGGTGGCGGCCTGGTACCGCGTGCCTTGATGCGTCAGCGGCTCAGCTCTGGGCCGAGCAACAGCAGCAGCTTGACGTCGATCGCAAAGCCGTCCGCGCGCCAGGCGGCGACCCTCTGAGGCAACTCATCGAGGGGCACGCGGTGGACGCGAATATCCTCTCCGTCCACGCCTCCGCCCTCGCCGGTCTTCTGCAAGTCGTGGGCGCGGAACAGGCAAAAGCTTTCCGATACCATGCCGGGCGAGCTGTAAAATTCGCCAGCAGCCTCCATGCGTCCGGCGTGGTATCCGGTTTCTTCTTCCAGCTCCCGGATCGCGGCAAGCGTGGAGTCTTCGCCTTCTTCGGTGTCGCCGACCAGACCGGCAGGAAGCTCGATGCACCGGCGGCCAAGCGGCATGCGGAATTGTTCGACCAGCAGCACATGGCGCCGGCCATCCGCATCTTCATCAATGGCGAGGATCACGGCGGCATGAATGCCAGGCGCCCGACCGACATACTCCCATTTTCCTCGGCGCTTGGCGGTGATGAAGCGGCCCGCCCACATGATCTCTTCCGGGGCGGCCATGTCCTGTTCGCTCATAGTTCAATCAGCCTGTCGGGCAGTTCGTTGATGTCGTCGTGCGTGCCGGGAAAATGATTGGCCAGGACTGTGCCCACCTGGCGCACGGCCTGTGCGAGACCCTCGCCGGGCTGCCCCAAGCGGATGGCATTGATCAGCGCAGCCATCGCGTCCCCCCATGCTTCCGGCGCGACCTTTTCGTTTATCGCCCGATCGGCGACGATTTCGGCGCGATGTTCGTCCAACGAAAGATAGATCAGAACGCCGGTATGACCGCGCGTGCGGGCTTCGGCGGCGGTGCGGAAGAGCAGGACCGCGCGGCGTCGCACCCGGCGGGCTTTCGTCGCGCGCGGCGTCATCAGCATGCGCAGCGGCATGATGGCGAGGAGATAGCGCACCACCAGAAATTTCAGGATGAGAATGGCCGTCAGCCCGAGGAGCAGTTTCCAGTCGGCCAGTTCATGTTCCCAATCGAGCAGCAAAGACGACAGGAAGGCCCGTAAGTGGGCGGGGAAGGCCGCCATGAGCGCCAGCGCAAGGAAGACGGCGGCCGCCGCCCAACTGAGCCCGACATCATGATAGCTGTCCGACCGACGGGCGACCATCGTCACGATCTCGCCAGAGGTGTGCGCTTCCGCTTCCTTTACCGCGGCGGTCACAAGCTCATGATCGGCTTGGCTAAGCAGCAATTGCATCACCAGCCCCCCGACGCGCCGCCGCCGCCAAAACTGCCGCCACCTGAGAAGCCGCCGCCTCCACCGCCGCCGCCGCCCCAGCCGCCGCCTCCCGAACCCCAGCCGGAGCCCATGCCAGGGCCCCAGAGGATCACTGGCGCGCCGCCGCCCCGGCGATAGCGTTTGCCGCCGCGCGCGCGGGAAAGGAGGGGCAGCAGCACGAAGAAGACGAAGAACATGATGATCCAGAAGCCCAGGATGCCGCCGCCTCCGCTGCCCTGCTTGCGCGCTTCAGCCTCTGCCTGCGCGGCGCGTGCGCGCGCCTGCTCGGGAGGCAGAGCGAGCAGCGAGGTGATCTGGTCGACCCCTGCGCTGATCCCGCCTGCCATGTCGCCCGCCTTGAAACGCGGGGTGATGGCGTTGCGGATGATCTGCGAGGATAAGGCGTCCGTCAGTATGCCTTCGACGCCATAGCCAACCTCTATGCGCACCTTGCGTTCATTGGGAGCGACGATCAGCAGGACGCCCTGGTTTTCCTTGTCACCAATGCCCCAGGCGCGTCCGAGCCGGTAGCCATAGTCCGATATGTCATAGCCTTGAAGGTCGGGGATGGTGGCGACCACCAGCGCCCGCCCGCTCGCCTGCTTTTGCGCGATCAGCTTCTGGCTCAGCGCCTGTTTCTGCGCGGGATCAAGGATGTTCGCGGCATCCACCACGCCCTTGTCGTCGAACTTCGGAAAGCTCTGCGCGCTGGCGGCCGGAGCAAGTCCGAGCACACCAGCCAGCAGCGCGATGATCAGGAGCAAATGGCGGAGCATTACTGGCGCTTAGTTGCCGAAGTCTACCTTGGGCGCTTCCTCCGCTCCCGGCGTTGTCGCCTGGAAGGGCGTCATGGGCTTGGCACCATGGATGATCTTGGCGCCGATCGCGTCGGGGAAAGTGCGGATGCGCGTGTTATAGGCGCGGACCGCTTCATTATAGTCGCGGATGGCGACGGCGATGCGGTTCTCGGTTCCTTCCAGCTGCGATTGCAGATCGAGGAAATTCTGGTTGGCCTTGAGATCGGGATAGGCCTCAACCGACGCGAGCAGCCGCCCAAGGCCCTGGCTGAGTTGCGCTTGCGCCTGCTGGAATTGCTGGACCTTGGCAGGATCGGACAGATCCTCGGCATTGACCTGCACCGACGTCGCCTTGGCGCGTGCTTCGGTGACCCTGACCAGCGTGTCCTGTTCCTGCTTGCCGGCCGCCTTCACAGTGGCGACGAGATTGTCGATCAGGTTGGAGCGGCGCTGATACTGCGCCTGGACATCGGCCCATTTGGCTTTGGCGGCCTCTTCAGCGGTCGGCACGCTGTTGATGCCGCAAGCCGACAGAGCAAAGGCGGTCAGCAGCGGGAGGAAGAGGGTAGGGAAAAAGCGACGCAGGATCGTCATTGAACATCCTCGGGCATTGTTACGACGTCGGAAATAGGTGGTTGTGGATGCAGGCGCAACGGCTCATCCTGAGAAACACGCAATCAGGGCAAGGGGTGTGGACATGGGGCTGATTTCCGAATTCAAGACCTTCATCAATCGGGGCAATGTCATCGATCTGGCAGTTGGTGTGATCATCGGCGGTGCATTCGCTACGATCACCAAGTCGCTGACCGACGACCTTATCATGCCGGTGGTCGGCTTCCTGTTCGGCGGAGCGGATTTTTCCGGCTACTTCATCCGGCTTGGCGAAATACCCGCCGGGTTCAAGGGCAATCCAGAAAGCTATGCCGATTTGAAAGGCGCTGGCGTGGCGATGCTGGGCTGGGGCGAGTTCCTGACGGTGCTGGTCAACTTCCTGATCCTCGCCTTCATCATCTTCCTGCTGATCAGGACGGTGAACAAGCTGATGCCGAAGCCGGAAGCCGCGCCTGTTGCAACGCCCGAAGAGGTTCTGCTGCTGCGCGAAATCCGCGATAATTTGAAAAAATAATTCGTTTCTGCGACGAAAGGAGTGTGCGGCGGGAACCATCCGCCGTGCGACCAGTTGATCGCGGTCAGAGTTCGGGGTGCATTTGCGCAGTCGGGCTCTTGCCGAATGACGTCAGCCCCAGGGGGGCGCAACAGGAGAATACGCCGTGAAAACCATCGTCTCAGTCCTCGGGCTTGCCAGCTTGATCGCGCTCGCTGCGTGCGATTCCAAGCAGGAAAACCAAGTCGAGAACGCATACGAGAATCAGGCGGACGCCATCGACAACCAGGCCGACAACATGGAAGCAATGGCCGACAACCTGTCGGGCAACGCAGAGGCAGCTGCTGAGAACGCCGCCGACGCGCTGGAGAACAAGGCTGATGCGACCCGCGAAGCAGGCGAACGCGCTGCTGACGCTGTTGAAGAGAGAACGAACTAAGGTTTCGCTTTCCCAAGCCGGAAAGGGCGTCGCGATCATGATCGCGGCGCCCTTTTTGCTGACAGCTGAACGTCTTTAACGGCCCTTTAACCACGCCCTGCCCATGGTGCCGCTGCGCGCATCCGTGAAGGCCGAGGGAATGGACGAGCTACTTCAGGAATTCATAGCTGAAACACAGGAAACGCTGGAGGCTCTGGCGGGCGAGGTCGTCGCCTGGGAAGCCGACCCCAGCGATCGGGATCGGCTTGATGCCATTTTCCGGTTTTTCCATACGGTAAAGGGAAGCTGCGGCTTCCTTAACCTGCCGCGATTTGAGCGGTTGAGCCATGCGGCTGAAGATGTGCTGTCGGAAATTCGCGCTGGCAATCGTACGCCTGATTCTGCGACCGTGAGCGCCGTCCTGGGCATCATGGACAGGATTGCCGAACTGGCGGAAGCCGTGGCGATTGGATCGGCGCTGCCGGACGAGAATGACGATTATCTGATCAGTGCGCTTGTCGAGAAAGAACAATGTGGGCCAAGCGAAGAGCTGGTCCCCACCGTGGAGCCTATTCGACAGGGTGGCGCCCAGGCGGTGCCAAGGACCATTCGTCTGCCATTGTCGCTGATCGATCAACTGATGAACGGCGTGTCGGACATGGTGCTGGCGCGCAATGAGCTTTCCCGCAAGCTGCGTGAACGGACCGGCGATCCTGAACTGGAGAGCGCCTTTGAGCGGCTTTCTACCTGCGTTGCCGACATGCGCGATTCCATTTCGAAGACGCGCATGCAGCGGGTGGAGCGGTTGTTCACCGCCATCCCCCGCATGGTCCGCGACCTTGGTCGTGAACTGGGCAAGCGCATCGATCTGGTCCTGGAGGGCGGCGACGTCGAAATGGATCGCGAGATGGTGGAGATGGTGGTCGATCCGCTGACCCACATCGTCCGCAACAGCATCGATCACGGCATCGAAATGCCCGAGGAACGCCGCGTGCTCGGCAAGCCCGAGGCGGGCACGTTGAAGGTGCAGGCCCGCCAGTCAGGCAACCAGATCGTGATCGAGGTCAGCGACGACGGGCGTGGCATCGACACCGCAAGGCTGGTCGAGAAATCCATCGCGAATGGCAGGCTGACGCGGGAAGCCGCCGTCAAGATGAGCGAGAGCGAAAAGCTGGACCTGATCTTCCAGGCCGGGCTGTCCACCGCGCAACAGGTTACTGCGATTTCCGGCCGGGGGGTCGGCATGGATGTGGTGCGCGCCAATGTGGAGCGGATCGGCGGGGTCATTGCGCTGCATAACGAGATTGGCCGCGGTCTGCGCATCGTGCTGCGCGTCCCGCTGACGCTGACCATCATTCCGGGCCTTATCATCCGGTCGGGCGGCCTGCACTTCGCCATTCCGCGCGCGGCTGTCGTGGAGATCCTGCACGACAACAATGAAACGCTGCACATTGCCGAAGTCGGCGGCGCAAAGATCGCCACGATTCGCGCTGTCCGCCATTCGATGATCGATCTGGAAGACGTGCTGGGCATGGAAAAGGTGGTTCAGCCGGGCCCGCGCGCCATCATGGTGGTGCGTTCCGCCACTGGCGTGCCGTTCGCCCTCGGTGTCGCTGCCGTAGACAATCATGAGGAACTGGTCATCCGTCCCGCCTCTCCGCTGATCATGGCGACCGGCGTCTATGCGGGCATGACGCTGCCCGACAATGGGAAGCCGATGCTGCTGCTGGACGCCGCTGGTCTCGCCAATGCTGCCCGCCTGCCGAACATCGTGGATGAGCGCTCGATCGATCAGTTGGAGGACAGCGGCGACGGAGAAGCGCGGGTCGAAATGGTGTCGGCACTGCGGTTCGAAGAGCTTTCGGGCGAAAGGCGGCTGATCAAATTGTCGCTGGTAGAGCGGGTGGAAGATGTCGATGCCACGCTCTTTGGCCGTTCTGGCGGAAACGCCTTTGTCCGCTTGGACGGCCGGCTGGTGCCGGTGGCGAACGGAGCGCACAGCTTTGCAACTGGCCATGTATCGGCACTGCGTCTGCGCGACGGCAGCCAGGAGGCCTGTTACCCGGTTGCCGCTGTCCTGGACATCGTCGAAATGCCGGCCGTGCCCGATATGGTCGCCATGCAGGGCGTTTTGAGTGGCGTTGCCGTGGTCGAAGGCGAACATCTTGAGGTGCTCAATCCTTTTGCCCTTTTCGCGTCCCTGCCCGGAACGCCTATTATCGAGCGTAGCCGAGGAC
>JAEZCS010000213.1 GCA_023433445.1 Pseudomonadota bacterium
ACCGCAATAGCCTCCAGCCTGATCCGCTTGCGCAGCCGCAGCGCAGACCAGCTGTAGGTCGCGATGCTGGAAATCATCAGGAATGCGGTAAAGGCGATCCAGGGCGCCACCACATACCAGGCCCGGAATGTCTCTTCACCCGTCACCAGCCACAGATAGAGCGGCACGAACGCCAGCCCTGCTCCTGCAGGCGCGGGAACCCCGGTCAAAAAGCCTGCGGATTTATGCGGCTGTATGTCCGCATCGATATTGGCGTTGAAACGTGCCAAGCGAAGCGCACAGGACAGCGCATGCGCCAGCGCAAAAATCCAGCCGAATTTCGGCATGGCGTGCAGCGACCACAGATAGAGAATCAGCGCTGGGGCGACCCCAAAGGCGATGGAATCGGACAAGGAGTCGAGCTCAGCGCCGAATCGGCTCTCGCCACGCAGAAGCCGCGCGATGCGTCCATCCAGTCCATCCAGAACGCTAGCGATCAGGATGGACAGGACCGCCCTCTCCCACTCTCCGGAAATGCCATAGCGCACGCCGGTGAGACCAAAGCACAGCGCCATCGCAGTTACAGCATTGGGCGCGACCATCCGCAATGTGATGCCCCGGCGAAGCCCACGGGGGATAGCGCGCCGCTGCCTCATTGCTGGATACCCGAAATGACCCGCATGTCGCCAATCTGACCCAGTATGGTCTCGCCCGCAACGGTCCTTTGCCCCAGCACGACGCGCGGCGCCGTTCCGGCTGGCAGGTATACGTCGACGCGGCTGCCAAAGCGGATCAGCCCGATGCGCTGCCCCGCCGCGATCATGTCGCCCGGTTTCACAAAGGGCACGATCCGCCGCGCCACAAGCCCTGCGATCTGAGTGAAGCCGACACGCAAGCCGTCATGCCGCTCTACCAGGATATGCTGGCGCTCATTATCCTCGCTGGCCTTGTCGAGGTCGGCGTTCAGAAACTTGCCGGAGATATAGACGACCGACTTCACCGTCCCGCCGATCGGCGTGCGATTGATGTGAACGTCGAACACGCTCATGAAGATCGACACGCGGATCATCGGCTGGTCGCCCAGGCCATCCGCTCCAGCCATCTCGCGTGGCGGCGGCACCCGCTGGATCAGCGTCACCAAGCCATCGGCGGGCGCGACTATCGCCCCTTCATCCTGCGGAACGGCGCGTACCGGATCGCGGAAGAAGGCGAATACCCATATCGTGACCATCACCATCAGCCAGCCGGGTATCGTCCACCCCACCAGGAACAGCACCAAGGTGATCGCTGCTGCGATCAGTCCGAATTTCATCCCCTCCGGATGCACCGTAGGGAAGCGCCACTTCACATTGCCGCCTAGCGCGACGCTGAGTTCGTTATTTTCCATGGCACCTGTCTTTAGGGACAGTCACTTGCAGTGACAACGTGCGATCCTGCCGTATCGCGTGGCAAGTCCGATGCTGCCCCAACGCCATTGCGCTGTTGAACATTGCCGCCGCTTTCCCTAGGGCGTGTCGCAATTCCATCCAAATGAAGAAGGCGAAGAGGCGCATGGCGAAGATCAAGGTCAAAAACCCTGTCGTGGAGATCGACGGCGACGAAATGACGCGGATCATCTGGCAATGGATCCGTGAACGCCTCATCCTCCCCTATCTCGACGTTGACCTGAAATATTACGATCTGTCGGTCGAGAACCGCGATGCGACTGACGACCAGATCACCGTCGACTGCGCCAACGCGATCAAGCAATATGGCGTCGGCGTGAAGTGCGCCACCATCACGCCCGACGAAGCCCGCGTCGAGGAATTCAAGCTCAAGAAGATGTGGAAGTCGCCCAACGGCACCATCCGCAACATCCTGGGCGGCGTTGTCTTCCGCGAGCCGATCGTGATCCAGAACGTGCCCCGCCTCGTGCCCGGCTGGACCGACCCGATCGTCATCGGCCGTCACGCCTTCGGTGACCAGTATCGCGCCACCGACTTTCTGGTCCCCGGCGCAGGTCGCCTGACGATGAAGTTCGTCGGCGAAGACGGCACCGAGTTCGAGCATGAAGTGTTCAACTTCCCCAGCTCGGGCGTCGCCATGGGCATGTACAACCTGGACGAATCGATTCGCGATTTCGCCAAGGCGAGCTTCAACTATGGCCTGATGCGCGGCTGGCCCGTCTATCTGTCGACCAAGAACACGATCCTCAAGGCCTATGACGGCCGCTTTAAGGATCTGTTCCAGGAAGTGTTCGACGCTGAATTCGCCGACAAGTTCAAAGCGGCCGGCATCGTCTACGAACACCGCCTGATCGACGACATGGTCGCATCCGCCCTCAAGTGGAACGGCAATTTCGTCTGGGCGTGCAAGAATTATGACGGCGACGTACAGTCCGACACCGTGGCGCAGGGCTTCGGCTCGCTCGGCCTCATGACCTCCGTCCTGCTGTCGCCCGATGGCAAGACCGTCGAAGCCGAAGCCGCGCACGGCACCGTCACCCGCCACTATCGCCAGCACCAGCAGGGCAAGCAGACGTCGACCAACCCGATCGCGTCGATCTTCGCCTGGACCCAGGGCCTGGCCTATCGCGGCAAGTTCGACGACACCCCGGACGTCACCAAGTTCGCCGAGACGCTGGAAAAGGTCTGCATCGAAACCGTCGAAAGCGGCGCGATGACCAAGGATCTCGCCCTGCTGATCGGTCCGGATCAGGCATGGATGACCACCGAGCAGTTCTTCGAGGCGATCCGCGCGAACCTCGAAACCGCCATGGGCAAGTGGAACTGATTTCTCGGAACTGATCCAGCCGTTCAGGCATTCAGTACGGAAACGGAATAAGGCGGTGCCGGGCGACGGCGCCGCCTTTTCCATGGCGGGAGATCGGCGATGACGACAGCAACACGCAAACGGCTGGAGGTCCGCACCGCGGTTCCATCGGACGTGCGCGGCATTCAACGGCTGATCGCCCGGGTCTATCCCGGCATGGCCAATTACTCGCTCGCCACGCTGCGCGGACAGATCAACAATTTCCCCGACGGCTGCTTCGTCGCCCTCTATGACAATAAGATCGTGGGATATTGCGCGACCATGCGGGTGAGCCGGTCGATGGCATTCTCCTTCCACGACTGGGAGGAAATCACCGCTAACGGTTTCGGCACCCGGCACAGCGCGGCCGGCGAATGGCTCTACGGCTATGAAATGGCGGTCGATCCCAAGCTGCGCGGCCTGCGCATCGGCCAGCGGCTTTATGACGAGCGCAAAGAACTGGCCGAACAGCTGGGCCTGCACGGCATCGTCATCGCTGGCCGCATGCCCGGCTTCATGCGCGCTAAACGGCGGGTGGAGGGCCCTGCCGACTATCTCGACAAGGTCGTCCAGGGCAGGTTGCGCGATCAGGTCATCAGCTTCCAGCTCAAGAACCAGTTCGAACCGCTTGGCGTCCTCGAAAATTATCTGCCGGAAGACAAGCAGTCGGACGGCCACGCCGCCCATCTGGTCTGGCGTAACCCCTATGTCGATCCCGACGAAGCACCCGAAATGCGGGTGCCGCGTGGCGTCGAAAGCGTTCGCCTCGCCACGTGCCAGCTTCAGGCGCGCGCCGTCGCCGACTTCGATGAATTTATCCGCAATATCGAATATTTCGTTGATGTTGCAGCA
>JAEZCS010000033.1 GCA_023433445.1 Pseudomonadota bacterium
GGCGGAAGGCCTGCTTGCACTATTATGTCTGAGCCTCGTCCCATTGGGGAGGGCTTGGCAGCGGGGATCGGTGTTCGCCGACCGGCCGAAGAGTCTTTTCCGGCCGGTCGCCAGTTCAAGCGCGCGCGCGTGACCCGCTTGGGTCATAGAGCGGTTCACGGGCCAATCGCGCGGCTCGCTTCTGACCAAGAATGGAGACTTCGAAACCCTCGTCCTTGTCGGCGACGGCTCGATCGATATATGCCATGGCGATGCTGGTGTCGACGCGGTGGCCGTAACCGCCCGAAGTGACGAAGCCGACATAATTTCCGTCATGCCAGACCGGTTCATAGCCGGTCGCGTCCGCATCGTCCGCATCGACAGCGAAGGTGACCAGAACCCGCCCTCGGGGTGCGTTCTTTTCCTCGAGCGCGGCGGCCTTTCCGATAAAGTCCTTACCGAAATCGACGAAGCGATCGAGCCCCGACATGCCCGGCGTATAGTCGCGGCTGAATTCGCGCGACCAGATGCCATAGCTTTTTTCGAGGCGCATTGCGGCGAGTGCGTGCAGGCCGAAATTTGCCACGCCCAGATCGGCGCCGAACTCCATTGCCTTCAGGTAGATGGTCCGCAGATACTGCGCCGGGGCATAAATCTCATAGGTCAATTCGCCGGACAGCGAGATGCGCGCGATCATCGCCGGAGCCAGGCCGACATCGGCCTCTCGCACCGCCATAAAGGGAAAGGCCTTGTGGCTGACGTCGATCGTCGTCAGCCGCTCCAGCAGCGTGCGGGCGTTGGGGCCGACCAGATGGATGCCCTGATAGTCGAGCGTGACGTTGCGGATCATTACGCCTTCGCCGGCCAGATGCTCGTCGAACCAGCGCCCATGCCAGTTCTGGAGATAACCTGATCCGAAGATCATGAACCGATCCTCGGCCAGACGCATGACTGTCAGGTCGCCCATAAGGCGGCCGCTTTCCGCCAGCATCGGTGCCAGGCGGACGCGGCCTACCGAAGGCAATTTGCTGGCGAGCAGCCGGTCGAGAGCGACTGCTGCATTCGGACCGCTCACCTCATACTTGGCGAAGGAAGAGGCGTCGAAAATTCCGACGCCTTCCTGCACGGCCTTGATTTCGCGCGCGACGGCGGGGAAGGCGTTGGAGCGCTTGAGCGATGGGGTCTCTATCGGCTCCTCGCCCTCGCCAGCGAAATAGAGCGGGATTTCAAGGCCGTAGCTGACTCCGAAAACCGCATTCTGCGCCTTCAGCACGTCATAGAGAACATCGCTCTGCGTGTTACGGGCGGCTGGCCAATATTCGTTGGGATAGGCGAGGATGAAACGCTTGGAATAAAATTCCTTGGCCTTTTCGATCGTGTAGCTGGGCGTCGCGTAAGAACCGAAACGCGCCACGTCCATGGCGAAGATATCCTCGCTCGGTTCGCCCTCAATGATCCACTGCGCAATGGAAAGGCCGACGCCGCCCCCTTGGGCGAAACCAGCCATCACGCCGCAGGCCGACCAGTAGTTGGGCACGCCCGGCACTGGGCCGACGAGCGGATTGCCGTCGGGCGCGAAGGTGAAGGGGCCGTTTATGATCCGCTTGATACCAGCTTCGGCGACCGCCGGGAACCGCTGATACCCCTTGACAAGCGCATCGGTGAGACGGTCCAGCTCGGGAGGCAGCAATTCGGTTTCGCCATATTCCCAGGGCGTGCCATTGACGGCCCAGGGCGTCGCGTCCTTCTCATAGACGCCGACGAGCATGCCGCTGCGTTCCTGGCGCATGTAGATTTCTGCATCGAGGTCGAGGATAAGGGGCAATTCCTTTGTCGCCGCGACAATCTCGGGAATATCCTCCGTGATGAGATAATGATGCTCCATGGGGATGAGGGGCAGTTGCACCCCTACCATCGCGCCCATTTCCCGCGCCCACAGGCCGGCGGCATTGACCACATGTTCGGCCTCGATCTCGCCCTTGTCGGTGATCACCCGCCAGCTGCCCCGCCCGGTGGGCTTCAGGTCCATGACGCGCGTGTGGCGATAGATTTGCGCCCCGGCAAGCTGCGCCGCCTTGGCGTAGGCATAGGTCGCACCGGACGGATCGACATGCCCTTCATGACTGTCGAACAGCGCGCCGCGCACATCCTTGACATCGATGAGCGGGCAGAGATCCTTGATCTCCGACGGGGTAAGCAACTCGGTTTCCAGGCCAAGTACGCGGTGGCGCGCATGGTCGGCGCGCAGGAACTCCCAGCGCTCGTCGGTCCCGGCAATGTTGATGCCGCCGGTCATATGCATGCCAACGCTCTGTTCGGAAAGATGCTCGATCTCCCGGTACAGCTCGATCGTGTAGGATTGCAGCTTCGCGATGCCCGGGTCGCTGTTGAGCGCATGGAACCCGCCCGCCGCATGCCAGCTGGAGCCCGCCGTCAGTTCCTTTCTTTCGATCAGGGCAACGTCGGACCATCCCAATTTGGTCAGGTGATAGAGAACGCTACATCCGACCACGCCTCCGCCGATCACCGCAACGCGAACATGGGACTTCATGGGCCTGCTTTCCTTTCGACTCATTCGACGGCGACTTTTGAAGGCGGTCGGCAATCCGTCACATATCTGCCATCAAGATGCATAAATGTATCGACCTTTCAAGAGTGTGCCATCGCCGATGACGGCTTTTATGGTCGATGCAGCCGCTCGCTCTTCCTTGCGCGCCCTAACATGCCATAATCGAGGGATTATTCCGTTTGAACATTTTGGACGCCGGCAGCGCCTTCTTCGGCGCGATCTAAAAAAGACCCTTGCAGCCGCTTCCTGATTGACGATACATAAATGTATTCCACGCGGCGACAGGGGCTCGCATGAAAAGTCGTTACTCCGTCTGGAAGCTGATCAAGGAAGGGCTGAGCGGACATACTGGATGGGGCCCAGCGTGGCGCGACGCTACGCCCAAGGCGTCCTATGACGTGCTGATCATCGGCGGGGGCGGCCATGGGCTGGCGACCGCTTATTATCTTGCGAAGAATCACGGCATCCGCAATGTCGCGGTACTGGAGAAGGGCTGGATTGGCGGCGGCAACACGGGCCGGAATACGACGGTCATCCGCTCCAACTATTATTATCCGGCAAGCGCCAGACTCTACGACTTCTCCGTCAGCCTCTATGAGCGGCTGCACCGGGAGCTGAATTACAATGTGATGTTCAGCCAGCGCGGCATCATCACCCTGGCCCATAGTCGCCATGATGTCGAGGCGGCGGCGCGGTGGGTCGGCGCCATGAACAGCAACGGGGTCGCGACGAAGATGATGACCGTCGCCGACATCGCCAGGCGAGTGCCCTTCCTCGACGTCTCGGCCACGGCGCGTTTTCCAGTGATGGGCGGCTTCATCCAGGAAAAGGCAGGCACGGCGCGCCATGACGCGGTCGCCTGGGGCTATGCCCGCGCGGCCGATACGCTGGGCGTCGACATCATCCAGAATTGCGAGGTGACGGGGTTCCAACGCGCGGCCGATGGCCGCGTCACCGGCGTGGAAACCTCGCGCGGGGTGATTGGCTGTAAAAAAGTCGGCATGGCCGTGGCCGGAAGCTCGACGGTGCTGGCCGATATGGCCGGTTTCCGCCTGCCGGTGACGAGCTATGCCTTGCAGGCCTTCGTGTCCGAACCCGTAAAGCCGGTGATCGACACCGTGGTGCTGTCGCTGGCGACCGGCACCTATGTCAGCCAGTCCGACAAGGGGGGTCTGGTGATCGGCGGCGCGCTCGACCATTATCCTTCCTATGCGCAGCGCGGCAACATGCCGGTCGCCCGCAACGTACTGGGCGCCATCGCGGAACAATATCCCGCGCTCGCCCGCGTGCGCTTCCTGCGCCAATGGGCCGGCATCGTCGATGTCGTGCCTGATTCCAGCCCAATCATCGGCGCTACGCCGGTGCCCGGGCTGTTCATGAACTGCGGCTGGGGAACGGGCGGGTTCAAGGCGATCCCGGCGGGCGGAACGCTGCTGGCCCATCACATCGCGACGGGCGCCCCCCATGCCTTGGCGGAGCCCTTTTCGCTTGAGCGGTTCACGACCGGCGCGCTGATCGACGAAGCCGCCGCTTCGGGCATCGCGCATTAAGGACCTTTGACTATGCTGTTGATCGAATGTCCCTGGTGCGGCCCGCGCGACGAACATGAGTTTCATTGCGGAGGGCAGAGTCACATCCAGCGGCCCGGCCCGGCGGAGGAGGTGTCCGACGCGCAATGGGCAGGATATCTGTTCGACCGACTGAATCCGCGCGGGCCGCATGCCGAACGCTGGGTCCATCAATATGGCTGTGGCCGCTGGTTCAACATGCTGCGTGACACGGCCACGCATCAAATCCTGGCGGTCTACCAGATGCATGAGCCTCGCCCAGTCTTGTCCGGTGAGGGAGGTGGTCGTTGACCGCAGGCGTCCAACCTTTCCGTCTCGCTTCGGGCGGCCTGATCGATCGCAGCCAGCCGCTGACGTTCCACTTCGGGGGGCGTGCCTATACTGGTTACAAAGGCGACACGCTTGCCTCGGCGCTGCTCGCCAACGGTGTCCGTTTGCTGGGCCGGTCTTTCAAATATCATCGGCCGCGCGGCATATTGGGTGCGGGCGTCGAGGAACCCAATGCGCTGGTCCAGTTGGGCCGCGGCGACCGGTCGACGCCCAATGTGCGCGCGACCGAAATCGAGCTGTTCGATGGGCTCACGGCCAAGCCAGTCAATTGCTGGCCGAATGCCCGGTTCGACATTGGCGGCATCAACAATCTGTTCGCCAATTTCCTGAATGCCGGCTTCTACTACAAGACGTTCATGTGGCCGAGCTGGCACCTTTATGAATGGGCGATCCGCAAGGCGGCCGGCCTCGGCACGGTGCCCAATCTGCCCGATCCCGATCGCTATGAGAACCGCTATGCCCATTGCGACGTGCTGGTGGTCGGCGCAGGCCCTTCCGGTCTGGCGGCGGCGCGCACGGCGGCCGCGACGGGCGCCCGCGTCATGCTGGTGGAACAGGACGCGCTGCTGGGCGGCAGCCTCAACTGGACGCAGGACCGCGTCGACGGCATGTCCGGCCCGCAATGGGTGGCGGAGAGCGAGGCATTGCTGGATGCGGCACCCGAAGTGACGGTGCTGAGGCGGACGGCGGCGGTCGGCTATTTCGACCATAATATGCTGACGCTGGTGGAACGGATCGCCTGGGACCCGGCAATCCTTGCGCGGGACGGGCAGGCCAGCTGCCGTTTGTGGCAGGTGCGCGCCAGGCAGGTGATATTGGCGACCGGCGCGATTGAGCGGCCGATCGCGTTCGCTGGCAATGACAGGCCCGGCGTGATGCTGGCATCGGCGGTGTTGCAGTTCGTCGCGCGCTATGCCGTGGCGCCGGGCAAGCGTGCGGTCCTGTTCGCCAATAATGACGAGGCTTATGCCGCCGCATTCGGCCTGCTCGATGCCGGGGTGCACATCGAGGCGGTCGTCGATCCCCGGCCTATCCCCGCCGACTTCGCTGATGCGCTGACATCCCGGAACGTGCGTCTGTTCGGCGAAGCGGTCGTCTGCGACACCAA
>JAEZCS010000061.1 GCA_023433445.1 Pseudomonadota bacterium
GCGCCGCTGGTTTCGATAATCAGCCCGCGCTCAAAGCAGGCGGCGGTAATGGCTGCGGCGCTTTCGCCGGACCCGACATCGATGCCACGCATCATGCCCCGGCCGCGCGTCGACAGCCCATGCTCTCGCGCCATCGCCTCCAACCGCCGTTCAACCAGCGATCCGCGACGGGCAATGTCCTGCTGGAACCGCTCGTCGCTCCAGAAATGGCGCAGCGCCGCCGTCGCCGTCACGAACGCATGGTTATTGCCGCGGAACGTGCCATTATGCTCGCCCGGTGACCACTGGTCGAGATCCGGGCTGAACAGCGTCAGCGCAAAGGGCAGGCCCATGCCCGACAGCGACTTGGCCATCGTGACGATGTCCGGCGTAAAGCCCATGCCTTCGAAGCTGAAGAAGTTGCCGGTCCGGCCGCACCCTGCCTGAATATCGTCAACGATCATCAGCGCGCCGTGCCGCTTGGCGATGGCGTCGATCTTGCGCAGCCATTCGGGCGACGCGGCATTCAGGCCGCCTTCGCCCTGCACGGTCTCCACCAATATGGCGGCCGGTGCATCCAGCCCGCTTGACGGGTCGGAAAGCCGACGTTCCAGCAGCTCGGCCGTGTCAACGTCCGGGCCGTGATAGCCGTCATAGGGTTCATGCGCGACATGGCTCAGCGGTACGCCCGCGCCACCACGCTTGGCAGCGTTACCGGTGCAGGCGAGCGCGCCAAGCGTCATGCCGTGGAAACCGTTGGTAAAGGCGATCACCATTTCACGGCCCGTCACCTTGCGCGCCAGTTTGATCGCCGCTTCGACCGCGTTTGTCCCCGTGGGGCCCGTGAACATCGCGCGATAGTCCAGCCCGCGCGGCTTCAGGATCACGCTTTCCAGCGTCTCCAGGAAATCGGCCTTGGCGTCGGTGTGCAGGTCCAGGCCATGGGTTATCCCATCGGCGGCGATATAGTCGAGCAGGGCCTGCTTTAGAACCGGATGGTTATGGCCGTAGTTCAGCGTGGAGCATCCGGACAGGAAGTCGAGATAGCGGCCACCCTGATTGTCATGCATCCACACATTTTCCGCCTTGTTGAACTGGCGGGGCATGGACCGTGAATAGCTGCGGACCACGGATTCACGTCGCTCATAGATCGACGTGTCGGGTGTATGGCTGGTCGGCTTGGGAAACGAGGTAATCATATCGCCGTTGCTCCTGATGTTGAACCGCGCGCTGCGCGGGGTAGGGGGCCGATCCGTGCCAACCACTCGGTGGCATGGGCGCCCGCAAAATGGGTGTCGCTTTCGAAGAAGGCGCTTTTGGAAAGGTCGGTGCGCCACTTCCGTGCCAGGCCTTCGAACAGGGCCCAGGACGCGGCATTGTCTTCCGTCACCGTCGTGATCAGGTGGGTCACGCCTTGCGCCGACGCGCGGTCGAGAAGCTCCTGGATCATCCGGCTGCCCAGCCCTTGCCCTCTTGCA
Source organism: Pseudomonadota bacterium (assembly GCA_023433445.1). Classification (GTDB taxonomy): domain Bacteria; phylum Pseudomonadota; class Alphaproteobacteria; order Sphingomonadales; family Sphingomonadaceae; genus Sphingobium. Next base: position 1,458 of record JAEZCS010000061.1, read on the forward strand.
TGTGGCGCCACGGCGACCTGCCAGACGAAAAAGCATTCCGGCTCTGAAGGGGGGCGGTATCCTGAAACCCAGCCGGCAATCACCCCATCGCGCTCGGCAATGACGCAGCTGTCGGCGAAATGCGTGCACTGGAGCAGGTTGCAGTAGGCCGAGTTCGGATCGAGCGGCGGGCATTGCGCGATCAGCGCGGTGATCGCCGGTCCATCGGACGCAACTGGCTCGCGAAACTGCAACGTGGATCGATGCGCTTCGGATGAGCGCGTGACTGTCCGTGGCGGCTCGGTCGCCGCATCGGAATTTGACTCAAAGATGCTTTATCTCCCGAATTATATTCTAAACGCTATACGCTTTGCCCCTCTCGGAAGATCCGGAATATAAGGGATTGGACTCGGTTTTTCAACCCGATGCGCTTTTTGGGGTTCTTCACTGTATGAAGAATCCGAAAAAATACTTTGTCTACTGAAGGAATTTGGATGGCAACAAACCGCCGTTTTCTCTATGTTTCCTTGATGAGTTCCGACATCGCCTCCCTCACGCTCCGCGCTCTTCGCCGTGTTCTCCGAGCCACTGATATCGGCAGCCGCCGTCTCGCCAACGCGACCGGCCTCACGCCATCCCAATGGCTCGTCCTGCGCGAAATCGCCTCCCGCGATTCGCCGACACCGGGCGCCATCGCCCAGGCGCTGAAATTCAGTCAGGCCACCATCACCGCGATCGTCGACAGGCTTCAGGAACTTGGCTTCGTCCAGCGCCAGCGCAGCGACAAAGACAAGCGCCAGTTCATCCTCTCAGCACTCGCGCCAGGCCAGGCTGCCTTGGCCGAAGCGCCGGATTTGCTCCAAACCATCTTCACAGAGCGTTTCGCGGAATTGCCGCAATGGGAGCAGGCGATGATCCTGGCCGCGGTGGAAAGGCTCGCGATGCTGATGGACGCGCAGGATATCGACGCAGCGCCATTGCTCGACAGCGGCCTTATCGACCGATCCGAGCCTGCCTGATCCGCGCCATCCCCCCGCTCGCCGCGCTGTCCTGACTTACTTCTGGTGCTGGAAGCGCCCGGCCAGCATCAGATCGGCTGGCGATGACGATCTGCCGAGCCACAAGGAAAATCTCCCCTCAGGCACGATCCATTTGTGTTCGGCCTCACTCCATACGCTGAGCGGATGGTTGCTCGCCTCCGGGTCGATCTGGATTTCGATCTGCTTGCGCTCCCCCGGCTTGAGTTCCACGCGTTGAAACCCGACCAGGCGTTTGGGTGGTTGGGGTGCTCCGGCAGCGTCTGCGGCGGGCGGCAGCGAAAGATAGGCCTGAACCACTTCAGCGCCCGCATGCTTGCCGGTGTTCGCGACAACGGCTTTGGCACGATAGAGCTTCGCTGTTGGATCAAAGGCCATCGTGACGTTCGACATGGCAAAGCTGGTATAGGAAAGCCCGTGGCCAAACGGGAAGGCGACGCAGGGGTTGCGGCCCTTCACCAGCTCGCAATTGCCACTGACATTCGCATCGTACCAGCGATAGCCGATGTTCAGCCGCTCGGCATAGCGTACTGTCTGCTTCTTCGCCGCCTCGTCATACAGGCCCGGAAACTGTTCGGCGCTCACATTGTCCAAAAAGCCTTTGCCCACATAGGGAAAGGTGACGGGCAGCTTGCCGGAAGGATTTTTGATCCCGAACAGCAATTCGGCGACGATGTTGCCGTCTTCCTGCCCCGGAAACCAGCTTTCCAACATGGCTGGACCTTGCGGGCCGACCAGTTGAGGATCCATGGCGACGCCCGCATTGTCCTTCAGCACCAGCGCGGTCTTGCGGTTCATGCTGGCCCCCGTCCGGGACGGTGCCGCGAGCAGCGCCTTTATCATCGCGACCGTCTGGCTGTTCCGCGCGGCGTTCTTACCCGTGGTAAGAGCAATGATGTTCGACCGTGGAGCATACCAGTCAAGATTGTCGCCCGCAGCCGCCGACCCGGCCAGTTCCCGCCCACTCGCGCCAGCAAAGGTCGCCCGGTCGGCGCCTTCTTCTGAAATGGTGCCCGCCATGATGATGACGGCATCTGCCGCCCCGGCCTGTGCGGTTACGTCATCAAAGCTCACCGCCGCGCCATCAAGGGTCGCCGACAGATTATCATCATCGACCAGCGCGAGCTTGACCGCAGCACCTTCATTGCCGAGCGACCTCAGCGCATTGCGCAGGCCTTCCACCGGAGTCACCGTATAATGCGGAACGACGTCGGAACTGCCGCCGCCAGATCCCATCGGCTCGCCGGGCAGTGACCCCCCGGCTACCGCTTGCTGTGCATAGACCTGCGATGCCTTGCCGATCACCAGTACGGATCTGACATCCCGACGAAATGGAAGCGCGCCTCCATTCTGAAGCAACACCGCCGCGCGCGCGCCTATGGCGCGCGCCTTCAGGCCATTTTCTTCCACTGCCATGGGTGTCTGCACCAGCGGGCGCTCGAAAATCCCGGCCTTGAACATCTGGGTATAGCGGCGCTCCAGCGCGGTATCGATGTCGGCGGTCGTTATCTCGCCCTTGGAAAGGGCATTGTTGAGCTTGTCGACCGACCAATAGAGTGGCGTCGGCATTTCATTATCCAGACCGGCCTTCAACGTCGCCGCCGTGGTCTTCATCGCGAAGAAGTCAGACTGCACGTAGCCGGTGAACCCCCAGTCGCGGCGCAGCACGCCCGTCAGTATATCTTCATTCTCACATGATGATTTGCCGTTCACATAATTATAGGCGCACATGACAGCAGCAGCGCTCCCATCCTTCACACCCATTTCAAAGGGCAGCAGGTAGATTTCGCGCAGCGTTTGCTGATCCACCGTTTCCTGGATGGACATGCGGTTGGTTTCTTGTTCGTTGGCGACAAAATGTTTGAGCATGGCGATCAGCCCCTTTGACTGAACCGCCTTGGTCTCCGCCACGGCCATGACACCGCTTAGATAAGGATCTTCGCCGAAATATTCGAAGTTGCGGCCGAGGATCGGGAGACGCGCCAGATTGACGCCGGGCGCTTCGAATACATGCAGGGCCAGGCTGTGCATCTCATTGGCGATGACTGTGCCATATGCGCTCGCCACATCGGGGTCGAAGGATGCGGCGATACCCATCGCTGATGGTAGCGCGGTTGCCTTGGCAGAGCTTGGATGGGTGTAGGCCAGACCCGCTGCCTTTGCGGCGCTGCCTGCCTTGACAACCAGTTGAGCATCCACGCAGTCATTTTGCCCAAGCCCCACGGGGCCGTTCGTGACCCGGAAGGTGGGAATCCCCAACGCTGCGATGCCGCTGATATGGCGGCCGCCAAAACATTGGGGGAGTTCGGGCAGGATTTCAGGCGCACTGCCGGTCAGCTGCTGCATCTTTTGCTGCAGGCTCATCGCCCGTAAAAGTGATTGCGCACGCTGGCGGGCAATCGCTTCCCGCTGTTCACCTTCGATCGCGGCGTTCTGGCGCGCGATGATGTCTTGCGACATCCAGGGTAGCGTTGCCGCGGACGGCGCATCGGCTTGGGCACCCGCAGGAATCGTCACTCCGATCAGCGCCCAGGCCCCCCAAGCGCAGGCCGATGCCAAGCTTTTCCTGCTTGTGGTGAACATGATTCCTCCCTCACTGAACCCGGTAACGCGCTGTCGAAGCTTATGCTGAACAGCGTGATGCGATCAGCAGCGGCCGCTGTCCACCTCTATCGTCAGTTAGGCAAGCGCCTGCAATCGGCCATGTTTTTGGTGGAGGAAGCTGAGGAGGGGTGAGATCGCCGTCCGCCAACATCCCTGCGACCCGGCGCGCTCATCAGACGGCAAGCACTGGTCAGTCGGCCCGTCCATTGTTTCTCCGCCGCCCGACATGGCTGCGCGCTCCAATCAGCGCGTGGCAAGCAGGGAAGTTTGTCTCACGGCGTTGCCGGTTGCGTTGTCCCGGCGGCACCCAGCCGGGTGGAGCCTTGCCGCAGAAGTAAGGGGAGGGGGGCGCATGATGGGGCACTTGCCCAGCCGAGATGTTGGCGAAGGCGAGCATCGCAAGCGCAGCCGCGCTATACCGCATGGCTAAACCGTCTTTCCGCCGGTTGCAGATAGCTGTCGAACGCGGCGGCGATGCTGCGGGCATAGGGGAGGGCGTCAGGGGTCAGTCGCACCTTGGCTCCATCCACCCTGACAAGGCCCAGCCGTTCGAAGCGTGACAGGTCGGGCATAGGCGTGGCTGCATCCACATGCGCTTCGCCCTGGCAGAGGATCGCCTCAATGATCCGGCCGCGACGGCGATCATCGGTGGTGCGGAGGACTCCGCGCGTGGCGGTCAGCCCGCCACCCTCCACAAGGTCGCGCCACGGGCCTGCCTGCTTTTCGTTCTGGACGATCAGGTCCGGGAACTGGCTGATCGCGCTGGCGCCGAGACCCAGGAGGATTTCGGCGGGATCATCGGTGAATCCCTGGAAATTGCGGCGGAGCCTGCCTTCGCGGGCAGCGCAGGCGATGCTGTCCTGCGGCAGGGCGAAATGGTCGAAGCCGATCGCGGCATAGCCAGCTTCGGTGAGGAGGCGATAGCCCCGAGCCGCCATGTCGAAACGGGTAGCAAGATCGGGCAGGGTGCTGCCGTCTATACGGCGCTGGCGCGGCAAAAGCTGGGGCATATGGGCATAGCCGAACAGTGCAATGCGTGCGGGCTGCATCCCGATGCTTGCCTCCAGCGTCGCCGCAAGATCATCGAGGCTCTGGCCGGGCAGGCCATACATGAGGTCGAAGCCGGTCGCGATCCCGGCGGATCGAAGCTGATCGACGGCTCTTTCCACCATGTCGAGCGGCTGGATGCGGCCGATGGCGGACTGAACATGCGGGGTGAAGGTCTGCACGCCAAGGTTGACGCGGCTGATCCCCATCGCCGCCATGGTGGCGATCCACTTGGCATCCAGGCGGCGCGGGTCGAGCTCCACCGAAATCTCCGCGCGATGCGCATCGAAGCAGAGCAACAGCTGTTGGAGCAGGCGTACGAAATCGACCAGCGGCAGCGAATTGGGACTGCCGCCGCCAAAGGCGATCCGCGCAATCCGGCCACGTCCGCCCAGGCGCCCGGCGACAAGGGCAATCTCGCGCTCCAAAGCCTCGACATAGGCAGTCAGGCGGTGCGCGCGATTGGCCGCGCCTGTGTTGCAGCCGCAATACCAGCATATGTCGTGGCAATAGGGAATGTGGACATAGAGGGAGAGCGTAGCGCTCGCGTCAATCGCGTCGAGCCGGGCGGCTAGATCCGCCGCGCCTATGTCCGCTGTGAACTGCGCGGCGGTTGGGTAGCTGGTGTAGCGCGGCACCGGCTGGGCGAGCAGATCGGGGTGATAGGTCCACATCATGGAGCGGATCGCACGGGCGGCATCCTGGCACATTGAGGCAGGTCAAATCACCGCTTGCGCGGATCAATGTCGGATGCTTGCGACCAGAGCAGACGAGGGTCACCGACAATAGGGACGGAGACAATCTCATGAACTTCAAGACTATCCTGCTGGGCGCGACCGGCTTTTGTGCCGCGATGGCGGCACCCGCGCAGGCCGCGCAGGGCGACGTGCTGGTGCGGCTGCGCGGCATAATGGTCGCACCCAACGAACGCAGCGGCAGCGTGCTGCCCGGCTTTCCCGGCGAGAAGGTGAAGGTCGACAACAGCGTAATGCCGGAGATCGATATAACCTATATGGCGAGCGACCATATCGGGTTCGAACTCATCGCAGCGACGACGAAGCATAGTGCCAGCGGGCGCAGCGGCACGACGGGTTCGATTGGCCGTCTGGCTTCGACCTGGGTGCTGCCGCCGACGCTGACGGCGCAATATCACTTCCTGCCAGAAGGCAAGGTCCGGCCTTATGTCGGTGCAGGCGTCAATTACACGCTGTTCTACAATGAAAAGGCCTCCAATGCGCTTGAGGGTGCGGTGGGCCGGACCAGGGTGCATATGTCCGACAGCTTCGGCTGGGCGGCACAGGCCGGGGTCGACGTAGATCTGACGGACAGGATCTTCCTGAACCTGGACGTCAAATATATCGACATCGACACGACGGCGCGCCTGTCCACCACGGCGGCGGGCG
>JAEZCS010000076.1 GCA_023433445.1 Pseudomonadota bacterium
AAACTACGAACGTCCCAGACAGAGCCAAAATTACGAATGTACCGGACAAAGCCCAAACAAGACCCGGCTCTCCCTACGATCGTAACGGGCCGCCCGGCAATTGATGCGGGAGCCGCCGCTTCGAACAACTTGAAAGAGGGCGACAAAGGTCACCTGGGTTTGGAGGTCCACTACACAGATCGCGTGCTCATGCGGCCGCACCGCGACGGCGCGTTAATGAGGAGAAGGTGGAGGGGTGTGGCGCTGTGGAAGGAGGTACGATTCGACTGGATCGCCTCAGGCAGTCGGGGAGGCACTTCATAGCACCCCACGAAGCATGGGTGATTATCGGGGATGACTGGGATAGTTTATCAGCCTCGAATTAGGCGGGTTGAAAACCCTTAAAAAGGCTAAAAACTGCCGTGGTGAGCCCTGCTGGATTCGAACCAGCGACCTACTGATTAAAAGTCAGTTGCTCTACCGACTGAGCTAAGGGCCCTCTCATGCGAGGTCCGCACGCACTAGAGGCCGTTATGCGACTGGTCAACCTCTAGGACGCGGCAAAGGCGCAGCTTTTCGCAAGCGCGCATGGAGATGCCGGATAGACAGGCCGGAAATCGGATCGGACCACTGCGGGGCGATGGCCACCAGTGGCGACAGAACGAAATCACGCGTGCGGAATGCCCGGTGGGGAACATGCAGCGCCCTGGTCGACCAGCGACCCCCTGACCAGAGGATGATGTCGATATCGATGGTGCGGGCACCCCAGCGGCGATGACGACGCCTGCCCAGGTGAGCCTCGACCGTCTTGAGCGCACGCAGCAATTCCATTGGAGGCAGGCTGCTCTCGATCAGCAGAGCGCTGTTCGCATATTCTCGCAGGGAGGGGCCGATGGGCGCGGTCGTCAATATCGGGCCAGTCGCCATAAGCTGACCAATCTCGGCCAATTTTTCGATAGCCTCCCGCACAATCGCTTTGGGTGACCGGTTACCCGACAATGACCGGTTCGAACCGAGCGCAAGCGCATAGCGATGAAGAGTGCTTGTCTTGACCATAGCACTGCGCCTAACCGCTGCACATGACGCTGCAAAGCCCCATAGCCGATGCGGAAGCCTCGCTTGATTGCCCGCTCTGTCCGCGCCTGGTGACCTTGCGTCAGGAATGCAGGGCGGAGCATCCGGGTTGGTGGAATGCCCCTGTCCCGGCATTTGGCGATCCACTTGGGCGTATCGCGGTGGTTGGATTGGCTCCGGGCAAGCAGGGGGCGAATAGAACCGGACGAGCCTTTACAGGCGATTTCGCGGGTGGTCTGCTTTTCAACATACTGCTGAAGACAGGCCTTGCTGAAGGTAGCTATGACGCCCGTCCCGATGACCAGCTGACGCTGCGGGATGCCATCATCCTCAATGCCGTAAAATGTCTTCCGCCGCAAAATAAGCCGCTTCCGCAGGAGGCGCATAACTGCCGCATATTCTTGAAGTCCGCCGTAGACGCTTTACCCAATGCGCGGATATTCATCGCGCTCGGTGAGGTCGCCCATCAGTCCGTCGTGAAGGTGCTGGGCGGGAAGCTTCCCAAGGCGCGCTTCGCCCATATGGCGGAACATCGCATGCCCAGTGGGAAGATTGTCATCGACAGCTACCATTGTTCCAAAAGGAACATCATGACCGGCCGCCTGACAAACGAGATGTTGGACGCCGTCTTCCAAAGAGCAATGGCATTGCTCCAGCCGTGAGGAGCCCGGGGTCCAGGCCTGCTATCTCAGCCTAGAAGATAGTCGAGATAGGCTCCGTCAGGCGGCCCATCCAGCGCAGCCATCATTGGTTCGAACAGCCGTTTGTCCAGCATTGGACCGGCGGCCTTGTGCGTATCGACATCAGCCCAGCGCTCGATGAAGACAAAGCGTCGCTCATTACCGAGGTCGCGTAGCATCTCGACACCCTCACAGCCGGGCAGCGGTCGTACTGCAGCCGCAAGAGCGCGAAGGGCGGTCTCAAGTGCCGCCTCCGATCCTTCTTTCGCGTGCATCAGATAGAGTGGCGAGCGACCGTCATAGCGTCATTCTCCGCTTGTCAGATATCCTGCGCGATCCGGGCATATAGTTCTGGCCGCCTGTCCCGGAAGAAGCCCATGCCGGCTCGATGCTTGCGCGCCTGCGCCAGATCAAGTGTGGCCACCAGCGCGCCATTATCTCGTGCATCGCCCTCGGCTACGAAATCGCCCCATTCATCGGTGATGAAGCTGTGGCCATAGAATTTCTGACCGTCCTCCTCACCGATCCGGTTGGCGGCTATCACCGGCATGCAGTTGCTTACTGCGTGTCCGATCATCGCGCGGCGCCACATACGGCTTGTATCGAGTTCCGCGTCATAGGGTTCTGAGCCGATTGCGGTAGGATAGAAAAGCAGTTCGGCGCCCATCAGCGCCATGACCCGCGCTGCCTCTGGATACCATTGGTCCCAGCAGATGCCGACCCCGATCGTGCCGTAGCGTGTTCCCCACACCTTGAACCCGCTGTTGCCGGGACGGAAATAATATTTTTCCTCGTAGCCCGGCCCATCCGGAATATGGCTCTTGCGATAGACGCCCATGATCTCTCCCTCATCATCGATCATGGCGAGAGAGTTATAATGATGCTGACCATCCCTTTCGAAGAAACTGGTGGGGATATAGACTCGCTCTGCCTTCGCCACCTTGCGCATCTCGGCGACGGCAGGATGCTGATCAATCGACTTGGCGTTAGCGAACAGAGCCTCGTCTTCGACTTTGCAGAAGTAGGGGCCTTCGAAGAGTTCGGGCGGCAGGACGATCTTGGCGCCTCGTGCTGCTGCCTTCACTACATGGTCGGCCACCATGGCCACATTGTTGTCCACATCCTCTGAAAAGGCGAGCTGAAGCGCGGCAACGGTGACTTTGGTCATATCCTCGATGGTCCTAGAGGCGAATGCCCAGCCGGGCGGTGTAAGGTTGTGAGATAGAGCAGGATTGGCGGAGCGCAACCTTCTGGCCAACGACCGAAGTCGCTTTCCAATTCACTGCCCAGCCGAGGGCATTTGCTGGCTGCAACAATGGAAACTGCCGCCTCCCGATAAAATTGCATCGCTTCGCAGCCCTATGATCTCGCGGCCCGGGAAAAAGGGTTTGAGCGCATCCAGCGCTGCCTGATCATTGGGCTGTCCATAGACCGGCACGATGACTGCTGCGTTGCCGATATAGAAGTTCATGTAGCTGGCCGGGATCACGTCGCCATCGACCACGACGCGACCGGGGGAGGGCATGGACGCCACCTCCAGGCCGAACGCCCTGGCCCGGTCGCGCGCGTCGGCGTAGATGGTGGCATTGGGATCATCATCCGTGCTTGCTTCCGGCAACGCCAGCACGCCCGGTGCGACGAAACGTGCGAGATTGTCCACATGGCCGTCTGTATGGTCATTCACCAGACCATCACCCAGCCACAGCATTTCGGACAGGCCGAGCGACCCCGCCAACAGCGTTTCTATCTTGCCCCGATCAAGATCCGGGTTGCGATTGGGGTTGAGCAAGCATTGCTCGGTCGTGACGAACAGGCCGGTGCCGTCGGTATCCACTGCACCGCCTTCGAATATCCAATGCTGCGAGGAAGTCGGCAATCCCGTTGTCGCCGCCAATCGCGCGCCGATATCCTCGTCGCCAGGCATCTGATATTTGCCGCCCCAGCCGTTGAAGCCGAAATCCACCAACGCGCGCTCGTTCCCTCGCATAACCGCGACGGGGGCCGTGTCCCGCAGCCATACGTCACCCAGCTTCTGTATGACGATGGTCACGTCCGATCCAGCAAGCGAGCGTGCTACTTCTGCATCACCATCGTTGGCGCAGACCAGCCGGACCTCCTCACCCTTCCCATTCGCGCGCAGCGCTTTGGCGAAAGCAGCGATCTGCTTGCGTGCCGCATCAAAGGCACCCGGCCATTCTTCGGGGTAGGTGGGAAAGCCAATCCAAGTCCATTCATGCGGCACCCATTCGGCAGGCATCTGGAATGTCATCGGCTTTCTCCTACTGGAATGGCGTTGCTCGCGCGCTCTACAGGCATTGCGGCTCGGGTTACAGCGCCAATTCGTCCGCCGTCAGGTCGTTATCTGCGCCGTCCACTCGTCAAGTAACTTGAAGCCCAGCGCCACCTCAAAACGCAATCCAGCATAGGCTTCCTCCCGCCAACGGACCGTGGCGTCCCGCTTGCCCAGCCCCTCGATGATCAATTGAACCTGCATATTTTCGCGGAGTTCGCCGGATTCGTCCAAAAGCTTTACACCGAACAGCGAGATGTCCTGCGTCATGCAAGCGTGCGAGCCGGTTGCCGTAGCGACCGTCACAGGGGTGAAAATGTTCAGCCGGACAGCATCGCGCTCACTACGGCCGTTCCTCTGTTCCGCGATTATCGTCGAAATGGCGATATGCTCTTCGAACAGCAAAGAGACGTGGTCACCCATGTGCATGCCCACGACAGCCGGAACGGAAAATCCGTTGCGCAGGCCAAGGGTAACGCTCTGGCCCGCCGTCATCGGCACGCTCGTTCGCACCAGTGCCTCACGCGGCGAAAGTGAATGGACGACACAGAGGCACTCTCTCTGTGCCGTCACCAACTTGCCAACATGCAAGATTGTAACAGGCTTATTAATTTCCACGACCCACCCCACTTTATTATCGTTACGATATCGAATCGTCAGCAGCGTTTGGGATAGAGGCCAAGTTTCCGTAAGGGAAACGATTACCTTAACGAAGCCCGTCTAATCATGGGACGGCCTAGAGCGACCCGTGGTGGCCTTCACACGGGGTTTCTGCATCAGAGGTGCCAATGGTTCCTACTGGCTTGCCCGACTCTTGTCGCGGATCGCGCGGAACTCATCACCGGGCGTCCAGTTCGGCCAGTCGGTCGAATTGGCGAGGGCCCGACCCACATCATAATAGAGTTTCAGGTCAGCCTTGACGCCGCTCCAATCCCATTTGGGGTCAAACTCGTCCTTCGGGCCATGGTAGCGATTTTCTTCATAGTCCCTGGCCGCCGCTGCTCCTGCCGAGGGGCCGCCCTTCACCAGATCCTGCCCGCCTTCAAAATAGAGCATAGGCACACCGTGCTTGGCGAAGCTGAAATGGTCCGACCGATAGTAGAAGCCTTTTTCCGGCGTAGGTTCCGCACTGGCGATGCGCTTTTGTGCCGCCAGGGCGCGATCCAGATACGCATCCAGCTGTGACTTGCCCTTGCCGATCACGACGACGTTCTTGGCCCGACCGGCCATGCTGAGGGCATCGATGTTGACGCCGCCTACGGTTTGGCCAAGCGGGAAGACCGGGAGATTGCCATAATAGGCCGAGCCCAAGAGGCCGGACTCTTCCGCCGTCACCGCAAGGAACACTTGGCTTCGTGCCGCGGGGCCTGCTTTCACATTAGCTTCCGCTAGCGCGATCAAGGCTGCGGTGCCGGTCGCATTGTCGATCGCGCCGTTGCAGATATCGTCTCCATCGGGAGCGGCTTCGCAACGGCCGAGATGGTCCCAATGCGCAGTATATAGGACATAGTCATCCGGCCGCGTTTTGCCGGGCAGCAAAGCAACGATATTCTTCGACTGATGCTTTCGAACTGTATTGTCGAACGAAACACTTGCCTTCACGCCCTTTAGCGGCACCGCCTTAAACCCGCGCTTTTTCGCAGCAGCGCTTAGCATGTCCAGACGAAGACCTGCGCTCGCCAACAGTGCGGCAGCCTTGTCCTTCTGTATCCATCCGATCGCAGCCGACTGCTTCGCGTTGCCATCACCATTGTCAGCAACATGCTGCGCACCGGTCCAGCTCGATTGAACGACATTCCAGCCATAGGCCGCGGGCACGGTGTCATGGACAATGATCGCCGCAGCCGCCCCTTGGCGGGCCGCCTCTTCGAACTTGTAGGTCCAGCGGCCATAATAGGTCATGGCGCGGCCGTTGAAGGGGCCGCTTAGGGTTGGGTTTTGGTAGTCGGGATCATTGACCAGAATGATGACCGTCTTGCCCCGTACGTCCACGCCGGCATAGTCGTTCCACTTCTTTTCCGGCGCGTTGATGCCATAGCCAACGAAGACGACGGGACTGTCCTTCACCTCGACATGCGGCTGCGCAGTTCGATAGGTCCCGATGACCATTTGCGAGCCATAGGTAGCGGACACCGGAGCCTTCCCGCCAGTGAAGCGCAGCGGTGAAACATTCTGCGCGGCGATTTCCACTAGAGGGACATCCTGGAACCAGCTTCCTTTGTTGCCGGGTTTCAGGCCTAGCGCGGCGAACCGCTGCACCAGGTAGGAAAGTGTCTTTTCCTCACCAGCCGTGCCGGGCGCGCGTCCTTCATAATCGTCAGACGAAATCTCCCTGACGACTTCCCTCATCGTGTCGATCGATGGACTGATGTTGGAAGGCGCCGCCGCTACAGCACTGCTGGCGAAGAGGGCAAACATTAAAGCAGGAGAAAGCGGGCGCATGGCGATAGCCTTGACGGATGAGGAATGCAGGGTTTCTGCCAGCCGCCCTTCGACCCGACAAGCCTTGTTGCACAGACAAAAAAGGCGGCCCCAAGGGACCGCCTTTCCGTGTGATAAGTTTGTAAACCGATCAGCGCGAATAGAATTCAACGACCAGATTGGGTTCCATCTTCACCGGATAGGGCACCTCGTCGAGCGTCGGGACGCGGACGTAGGTCACCTTGGCAGCGCCATCGGGCGACACATAGTCAGGAATGTCGCGCTCGGGCAGGCTCTGCGCTTCCAGAACCAGGGCCATTTCCTGAGCCTTCTTGCCCAGGGTGATTTCGTCGCCCGGCTTCACCAGACGGCTCGCGATGTTGCACTTCACACCGTTCACATAAACGTGACCGTGAGACACCAGCTGACGCGCCGACCAGATGGTGGGCGTGAACTTCGCGCGATAGACAACTGCGTCCAGGCGGCGCTCCAACAGACCAATCAGGTTCTGACCGGTGTCACCCTTCATACGAGCGGCTTCGGTGTAGTTCTTCTTGAACTGCTTTTCGGTGATGTCCCCGTAATAGCCCTTTAGCTTCTGCTTCGCCTTGAGCTGGATGCCATAGTCGGACATCTTGCCCTTGCGGCGCTGACCGTGCTGGCCGGGGCCATATTCACGCTTGTTGACGGGGCTCTTGGGGCGACCCCAGATGTTCTCGCCCATGCGGCGGTCAAGTTTGTACTTGGCGCTGGAACGCTTCGACATGATAATTCCTTACAATCGCTAACAACGTTTGTTCACCCTCCTGATCCGAAAACCGGTTCCCACTTTTCGGGGAGGGTAAAGGTTATTCCCGGTCCTCGCCTGCTTGCCATAAAGGGGCAGGGCCACCGCTTCACCGGGATGCAGGGCCAATCACGAAGGCGCGCCTATGAAGAAGGGGCGGGGCCATGTCAACCCTCGACAGGGGCGGGACGGGGGCCTAATCGGTAGCGCCATGAATCCTGAAAGCTATTCGACCATGGAGCAGGTTCGCGCAGGCGTCGATAATCTCGACCGCCAGATCGTCGCACTGCTCGCCCAACGCTTCGCTCATATGCGCGCAGCCGCCCGTATCAAGCAGGACCGGTCGGCCGTCCGAGACGAAGCGCGTAAAGCCGAGGTCGTCACGAATGCGCGGGATGAGGCAGAGCGACTGGGCATCCCTGGCGAAACTATCGCCAGCCTTTGGGACCAGTTGGTCGAAGCGTCGATCGCCTATGAAATGGATGAATTCGACCGCACCAAGGCTTAACGCGCGCGGGGCGAGGCCAGTGCGGACAGCACGCCACGCAGCGTCCGCACCTCCAGATGGTTCCAGCCCGGCTTGGTCAGCAGATTGCGAAGCGTGCGCTTGGTGGCCGGAGCGCGATCTGGCGGGAAGAAATAGCCCGCATTCTCCAGCAAAGTTTCGAACTGGCCGATCATGCCCTCAAGCTCTGCCTGCGGAGCGGGTTCGCCCAGATCGGTGACAGTCGGTTGTTCTAACGCGGCCCGCTTCGACCATTCGTAAGCGCATAATATCACTGCCTGAGCCAGGTTCAGCGATCCGAATTCCGGATTGATGGGCACCGTCAGGATCTTGCGAGCGAGCGCAACATCCTCCGTTTCAAGCCCAGATCTCTCTGGACCGAAGACAAAGGCCGATCGTCCGCTCGCCTGATGTACCTCGCGCGCGGCTTCTTCGGGCGTGACGACTGGCTTGGTCACCCCGCGCTTGCGAACGGTCGTCGCATAGACATGTGCGCAATCGGCCACTGCATCGGCAAGCGTCTCGAAGACTTCCGCCTTGTCGAGTATGAAGTCCGCGCCGGCGGCCGAAGGGCCAGCATCGGGATTGGGCCAGCCATCGCGAGGGCTGACCAGCCGCATCTCGGTTAGCCCGAAATTCAGCATGGCCCGCGCGGCTTTGCCGATATTCTCACCTAGCTGGGGACGAACAAGGACGATGACGGGGCGCGTCGAGGGAGGAGCAGCATTCATTCGGATGGCCCCAGGCAGTCTTCACTCACTGCCAACCTCCTTCACCGATCCCGCAAAGTCTTCGAAATCCCGCGCATCGGTGAAATCCTTATACACGCTGGCGAAGCGGATATAGGCGACGCTGTCGAGCCGTTTGAGGCCTTCCATCACCATCTCGCCGATCGCGCGGGCGGGGACTTCGCCTTCGCCGCTGGTTTCTAACTGCCGCTGGATACCGGAGATCAGCTTTTCCAGCCTGCTCGGATCGATTTGCCGCTTGCGGCAGGCGATGTCGATCGACCGCGCCAGCTTGTCGCGGTCAAACGCCTCTTTGCGACCCTCGCTCTTCACCACCCAGATATCGCGCAACTGGATGCGTTCGAACGTCGTGAATCGGGCTCCACAAGCTTCGCACTGTCGTCTGCGGCGAATGGCTGCGCCATCTTCGGTGGGGCGGCTGTCCTTTACCTGACTGTCGTCATGAGCACAGAAGGGGCAACGCATTCAGTGATAAGCTCCGTTCTTTTCCGGATGAGTCGAGGCATGAAATGGCACAGCCACCGCGCCTCGACCACCCTGAACGCGACCGACGCGATCAGCCTTCGTAGATCGGGAAGCGCGCGCAGAGCGCTGACACGCGATCCCGCACATTTGCCTCGACCGCCGCATCGCCATGCTCACCATGGTCGCGCAGGCCTTCAAGGACATCGGCAATCATGTCGCCGATTGCCTCGAACTCAGCGACGCCAAAGCCGCGCGTAGTGCCTGCAGGCGAACCAACGCGGATGCCGCTGGTCTTGGTCGGGGGCAGGGGATCACCCGGCACGCCATTCTTGTTGCAGGTGATGAAGCTGCGCTCGAGCGCCTCGTCCGCGTCCTTGCCCGAAATGCCATAGGGGCGCAGGTCGATGAGCGCGAGGTGCGTGTCGGTGCCGCCCGAAATCACGGCCAGACCACGCTGTTCGAGCTTGCCGGCCAGCGCTTTGGCGTTGGTTACGATTGCCTGGGCATAGGTCTTGAACTCGGGCCGGAGCGCCTCGCCAAACGCAACCGCCTTGGCAGCGATGACATGCATCAGCGGCCCACCCTGAAGACCGGGGAATACAGCCGAGTTGATCTTCTTGGCGATGGCTTCGTCATTGGTCAGGATCATGCCGCCACGCGGACCGCGCAGGGTCTTGTGCGTGGTGGTGGTCACGACGTCGGCAAAACCGAAGGGCGTCGGGTGCGCGCCACCCGCGACAAGGCCCGCAAAGTGCGCCATGTCGACCATCAGCAAGGCACCAACCTTGTCGGCGATCGCGCGGAAGCGGGCAAAGTCCAGGTGGCGCGGATAGGCCGAGCCGCCCGCGATGATGAGGGTCGGCTTGGCTTCGATAGCCTGGGCTTCGAGTGCGTCATAGTCGATGAGATGCGTGTCTTCGCGCACGCCATATTGCACGGCATTGTACCACTTGCCTGACAGCGCAGGCTTCGCACCATGGGTCAGGTGACCACCCGCGTCGAGCGACAGGCCCATGATGGTGTCACCAGGCTTGGTCAGCGCCAGCATCACTGCTCCATTGGCCTGCGCGCCCGAATGAGGCTGCACATTGACGAAGCCGCAGTTGAACAGTTGCTTGGCGCGGTCGATCGCCAGCTGCTCGACCTCGTCCGAAGGTGCACAGCCCTGATAATAGCGCTTACCCGGATAGCCCTCGGCATATTTATTGGTGAAGACCGAACCTTGCGCTTCCAGCACAGCCTTTGAAACGATATTTTCCGAAGCGATCAGTTCGATCTGATCCTGCTCGCGCTTCAATTCCTTGGTGACGCCAGCAAAAACCGCCGGATCGGCAGCGGCCAGGCTGCGCGTGAAATAGCCTTCCGCACGGATGTCGGACAGATCGGGTCGGGCGAGGGGTGCGGTGCTCATAGGGCTGGCTCCTTAAAGCGCGGGCTGGGAGAGTTTTTCGACACGGCCACTATGGCGGCCACCGCCGAATTCGGTGGAAAGGAAGGCAGTGACACAGGCCTTCGCCATGTCGATGCCGGTCAGGCGAGCGCCTAGCGCAATCACATTCGCGTCATTATGCTCACGCGACAGGGCCGCGGATAGCGGTTCGGAAACGAGCGCGCAGCGGCAGGCGGGATTGCGATTCACCGCGATCGAAATGCCAATGCCGGATCCACATAACGCAATGCCGCGCTCAGCCGAGCCCGACGCAACAGCATTGGCGAGTTTGTAGCCGAAGTCGGGATAGTCGACCCGGTCTGCCGTCGCAGGGCCGAGGTCATCAACCTCATGCCCCTCGGTGCGTAGCCAGTCGGCAAGTTCCGCCTTCAGATCAACGGCGGCATGATCGGAAGCGAGAGCGATTTTCACGGCTGTGTGGTCCTGTCACGCAAAAGGTGATTCGTTTCCCGCGCCTCTTAGGGGTAGAGCCGCCCAATTGCCACAGTCCACCTGGCCGCTTATGGCCTGCTTCATGGCAGCGACAATATTATCCATACTCATGCTCGCGGGGCTGTTCCTCACAGGTGGCGGGATCTACGCCATAGCGAAGAAGGGCGACCGCAAGCGCGGTATCCTGATGATCATAGCCGGGTTGGTGATGTTCGCCAATGTCGCGATCTCTGCGATCCCGGGGCCTGACGCGCCAGTGCTGGAGCGCCGCCCCCACTGATTACGCGCGGAGCGCCATGGCGGCGATGAGGTCCGTCTGCGTCACCATTCCCCGCAACGTGCCATCATGACCGACGACAATCGCCTCATGCGTCAATCCGCTCGTCAACGGACGGAGCAATTGCGATACCGGCGTCTGCTCAGAAACCAGCAATGGATCAGATCCTATGTCGCCAGCCGTTCTTCCTTCGCGCGCCAGATCCAGCAAACCAAGCACAGCTTGAACGCGTCCCTCGTCGTCCAGCACCGGCATCGACAGTAGCCGCCGCTCCTGGAGCATGGCGGCCGCTTCCATAACGGGCTGGCTAGCAAAAACCGAGACGATGTCGCGCGACATGATCTCGCCGCACGTGAGCGCGGCATGGCTGCGCTCGGCCGCTCGTATTTCAGCGTCGTGCAGAACGACCTGCAAGTCAGCCGCATCGACGTCAAGCACGTCGCCATAGGCCTCCAACGCCTCCTCGACATCCTGCTCCGATGGGGGCGTTCTCAGCAACGGGGCAGGATCACTGGTCCCATGCGCGCTTGGAGCCTTGGGCGGGACATGGGGGTAGCTGTGGCCTGCGGCACGGTGGAAGAGGATTGCAACCGCCACGAGCAGAGCGGTGTTCAATCCTACCGGCACGACTGCAAACATATAGCTTGGCGCTCCATCTATGGCGCCTAATACGGCTGAGAGCGCTACGGCCCCGCCCGGAGGATGGAGGCAGCGAAGCAGCGACATGCCCCCGATGGCGCAGCCGACTGCCAGAGCGGCGGCAACGGTCGGGTCGGGGATCAACTTCGCTACCGTAATGCCGACAAGCGCGGATACGAGATTGCCCCCAAGAACAGGCCATGGTTGGGCAAGCGGACTCGCGGGCACTGCAAACAGCAACACCGCCGACGCCCCCATCGGTGCGACCAGCAAGGGGTGGGCGATGCCGTTTCCCAGCATCAAGCCGCACAACAAGCCCGTAATCGCGATGCCGCCGATCGCCCCGCTGGCAGCTTTCAGCCGATCGAAAAAGCTTGGCCCCGGCGGTGCGGCGATGAAGGCGCTGTAATAGCGACTCCAGATCAAACGAACGTCGTTATTCTTCACTTCACTCATGACCTGCCGCCGCTAGTTGCGGCCAGAGTGCAGGCCAAGACATATTTTCTTGATGCCTCATCGGTCGGTTCAGACCGTCTCAAGAATCAGCGAAGGGCCGCGTGACGAGCGCGGCCCTGCACTAATCAGCGACTGCCTCAGCGGATCGGCGAGTCGGGCGCCAGTCGCATATCGAGATAATTGTCGACCGACTTCATCAGTTGATCCAGCTCATGTTCGAAAAAGTGGTTTGCTCCACGGATTTCGTCATGATGGATGGTGATGCCCTTTTGCGTGCGCAGCTTGTCCACAAGCTTTTGCACGGCGCTCGCCGTCACTACCTCGTCAGCCGTTCCCTGCACGATGATGCCTGACGCAGGGCAGGGGGCAAGGAACGAAAAATCATACATGTTCGCGGGCGGAGCGACCGAGATGAAGCCCCGGATTTCCGGACGACGCATCAGCAGCTGCATGCCGATCCACGCGCCGAAGGAGAAGCCGGCGATCCAGGTCGTCTGCGCTTCGGGATGGAAGCTCTGCACCCAGTCCAGCGCAGCGGCGGCGTCGCTGAGTTCACCGATCCCATTGTCGAACGTGCCCTGGCTTCGGCCAACCCCGCGAAAATTGAAGCGCAGCACTGCGAATCCGCGCTTCACGAAGGTCTTGTAGAGAGCCTGGGTGATGCGGTCGTTCATCGTGCCGCCACCCTGCGGGTGCGGATGCAGGATCATCGCGACCGGGGCGCGTGGGCGAGGTGGAGGGCTGAAACGGCCTTCGAGACGGCCTTCGGGTCCGGGGAAAATTACGTCGGGCATGGCACCTGTTATGGTTCTGGCCGCCACCCGAATGAAGGAGGCCGGCGGTTGGATGCAGGCGCGCAAAAGCCAATGCTGGTGTTGCGCGGCAGACCGCCTATATAGAAGTCGCCGCCATTTCCGCAATCAATGAGTATCATCGCCTCGTGGCCCTCGATCGCCTTTACCTGGACCACGCCGCGACAACGCCGATCTTGCCGCAAGCTAAGGCGGCCATGGTCGAGGCGATGGAGAGATGGGCCAACCCGTCGAGCCCTCATGCCGAGGGACGTGCGGCACGCGCCGCCCTGGAGGACGCCAGGGCACGTATTGCTGCCGCTCTGGATTGGAGTGGCCATATATTGTTCACCTCTGGCGCGAGCGAGGCCATCGCCATGGCCCTGACGCGCGCAAAGCCGTCTCGCATCATGACGTCTCCGCTAGAACATGACTCGGTTCTGCGCGTCACACCTGGCGCGGAAAGGCTGAAAGTTGAGCCCGATGGGACGGTCGCGCTGCGTTCGGCATCTCCTGGGAGGGACACAATCCTCGCCATCCAACACGTCAACAACGAAACCGGCGTCATCCAGCCGCTTGATGAACTAAGTCGCGATGGAGCGATCCTGTTTGCCGACTGCGCCCAAAGTGCGGGCAAGCTGCCCCTTCCTAACGCTGACATGATGGCCATTAGCGCGCATAAATTCGGAGGGCCTCCGGGCATAGGCGCGCTTCTGGTGCGCGACTTGGCGCTGCTCCAACCCAGCGGGGGGCAGGAGCAGGGCTATCGTGCTGGAACGGAAAACCTTCCTGCCGTCCTCGCCATGGCGGCGGCTCTGGAGCATGGGCCCGACTGGCTGCCTGCCGTCGCCCTTCTTCGGATGCGCTTGGACCAGACAATCGAAGAGGCGGGCGGCGAAATTGTCGCGCGCGACAGCTGGCGCAGTCCGGCAATCGCCAGTTACCGCATGCCCGGAGTGTCCGCACGGGCCCAGCTCATT
Source organism: Pseudomonadota bacterium (assembly GCA_023433445.1). Classification (GTDB taxonomy): domain Bacteria; phylum Pseudomonadota; class Alphaproteobacteria; order Sphingomonadales; family Sphingomonadaceae; genus Sphingobium. The sequence continues at coordinate 13,976 of JAEZCS010000076.1, forward strand.
CAGTTCGACCTTGCCGGGATATCTGTTTCGGCGGGAAGTGCTTGCTCCTCCGGATCGCTTAAAACCAGCCATGTGCTCCATGCCATGGGTTGGGAAGATGATGCGGCCGGGGAAGTGATTAGGGTTAGCTTTGGCCCGTACACCAGCGACGCTGATATTGATCGCTTCCAGGACCAGTGGCTGAAGATCGTGAGCAGGCGGCCATGACCATCTACCTGGATTATCAAGCGACCACGCCCCTGGCGCCTGAAGCCTTTGACGCCATGGTCCCGCTTCTGCGCGATCAATTCGCCAACCCGCACAGCGCTCATCGGCTTGGCCGGGCCGCCGCGGCGCAAGTCGAACTGGCGCGGGAGCAGATCATCAGCCTGTTGCCCAAAGGCGGGAAACTGGTCTTCACGTCAGGCGCTACAGAAGCGCTCAACATCGCAATCTCGGGCATCTTGACCGGAACCGTCGTGACCTTGGCGACTGAACATGCAGCCGTTCTCGACGCGGTTGCTGCGCTGGGCGCGAAGGGGCGCTCGATCAAGGTTCTGCCTGTCGGCAATGACGGCCTTGTCGACCTGAACGTCGCGCAGGCAGCGATCAGGCCCGGCGTGTCATTGGTAGCGGCCATGCTGGTCAATAATGAGATCGGTGTGGTGCAACCCGTCGAAGAACTCGCCGACCTGGCACATCGCGCGGGTGCCCTTTTCCTTTGCGATGCGGTGCAAGGCTATGGCCGCATTCCCATTCCGGGCAACTGTGACATGGTCGCGATCAGCGCGCACAAGGTCCACGGCCCCAAGGGCGTGGGAGCGCTCTGGCTGAGGGAAGGGGTGACGCTGGATCCCATCATTCATGGCGGCGGCCAGGAAGGCGGTTTGCGCTCCGGTACGTTGTCGCCTGCGTTATGCGCGGGGTTCGGCGTCGCTGCCAAGCTGATGCGCGAAAGAGCCGAGCAAGATCGGGTTCATGTCGAGGCGCTTTGGGGACGGGCGCTTGATCTGTTTGAAGGGTGGACCCTGAACGGCAGCGCTGAAGCTCGCTATCACGGCAATCTCAACCTTCGCCGGAACGGCATCGACAGCGCGCGGCTGCTGTCGGACTGTCGCGAAGTTGCATTTTCACTGGGAAGTGCTTGCGCGAGCGGCTCCGGGCGGCCAAGCCATGTCTTGCGCGCCATCGGATTGTCGGACGGGGAGGCGCGTGGATCGGTGCGGATCGGTTTTGGCCGATATACGACGCTGGCCGAGTTGGAGAGTGCCGCAAAGATCATAAATGACGCGGCAGCCGTACAAGCGGCGCCGTAGACAAGGGAAGTCGCAATCATGGTCAGGGTCACTTTCGTCAGCGCGGATGGTGAAGATCGGCGGGAGGTTGATGCCACCGCTGGCTCAGTTTTACTGGAAGTGGCTCAGGCGGCAGGCCAGCCGCTGGAAGGAACCTGCGAAGGCCAAATGGCCTGTTCAACCTGCCATGTGATTGTGGAAGCGGAAGATTTTCTGAGGCTGCCTCCCGCCAGCGAGGCGGAAGAGGATATGCTGGATCTTGCCGCCGCCGCTACCCGCACCAGCCGCCTGTCTTGCCAGATCATATTGGAGGACAGGCTCGATGGGCTGACCGTCCGCATGCCGGGCGAGTCCTATAATATGCAGGGCATGTAACGGATGCGCCGCTGCATCGGTGTCGCCATCCTGGCGATCGTGTCGCTCTCCGGCCCAGCCGGTGCGCAACAGGATGGCGCTCGGCAGTCACTCCTTCCAGCCGCTCCGCGTTACACGGTTAGCGAATCGGTGGTTAAGTCCGTACGCAATCCGCATGAGATAGAGACGGAAACCGGCGGCCGCCTCGGCGTGGCGCTGGTCGATAGCAAGGGCGCTCTGCTGCTCGGCTTCAATCGGGATGAGCGCTTCGCCATGTGCTCTACGTTCAAGGCGCCGCTGGCAGCGGCCGTTTTGATGGGCGCCGACGCCGGACGATTCGGGCTGGAGGGGCAGGTCGCCTTCACCGATGCCGACATTCTCGACTATGCACCGGTGGTGAAGGCGAACCGCAAGCGGGGTCGGCTCAGCATGGCGGAGCTGGCAGAGGCGGCGGTGGAAGTCAGCGACAATAGTGCGGCCAATCTGCTGCTGCCGATGATCGGCGGCCCGGAAGGTCTCACCGCCTTTGTTCGCGCGCATGGCGATACGGTCACGCGCCTCGACCGTACAGAGCCCTCGCTCAACGAAAATATGGAGGGTGACGTTCGCGACACCACCAGTCCAGCCGCAATGGCAGGCTTGATGGCTCGTCTGATATTTGCCGACATGAAGCCGGACAGTGCAGAGCGTCTTCGAACTTGGCTGAATGGCAGCACCACGGGCGACAAGCGTATCAAGGTCGGCCTGCCCAAGGGCTGGACGTCGGGCGGCAAGACGGGAAGTTGCGGAACGGCCTATAATGACGTGGCCCTGGTTAAGGCGCCATCCGGTGAGGAATATCTGCTCGCCATCTATCTTGACCGCCCGACGGTGGATGGCAAGGCAGCAGATGCCGCTATCGCAGAGACTGCCCGTGCCGCACTGGAATTCGTGTCAAAGGCGCAGCGAACCGGTCTTGACTAACCCACCCCTTGCCATCGTGACGGGCTTTCGCCATATGCCGCGCCGGGAGTCGGGCGGACGTGGTCGTCGCCAACTTGGTCAGGTCCTGACGGAAGCAGCCACAACGATTTCGCCGCGGGTCGTTCCGGCTCCCACCTTTATTCGGCTTTCCGGCTTCGACAGCCGCCCCTCAAGCCGCTAGATTGTTACCATGTCCGATTCATCTCAGCCCTATCGCGTACTCGCGCGCAAATATCGGCCGCGCAGCTTTCGTGAACTGATCGGGCAGGACGCCATGGTCCAGACGCTGGGCAATGCGATCCGTCGGGGCAGGCTGGCCCACGCATTCCTCATGACAGGCGTGCGCGGCGTCGGAAAGACATCGACCGCCCGACTTATTGCAAAGGCGCTGAATTGCGTCGGTCCTGACGGCCAGGGCGGGCCCACGATTGATCCTTGCGGTGTTTGCGAACCCTGCCAGGCGATCGCGGAGGGGCGCCATATCGACGTGGTCGAAATGGACGCGGCAAGCCATACCGGCGTCGACGACGTGCGCGAGATCATCGAGGCGGTGCGCTATTCTGCCGTGTCGGCCCGCTACAAGATCTATATCATCGACGAAGTCCACATGCTCTCGAAGAACGCGTTCAATGCGCTTCTCAAGACGTTGGAAGAGCCGCCTGCTCACGTCAAATTCCTGTTCGCCACGACTGAGGTGAACAAGGTCCCGATCACCGTCCTTTCTCGCTGCCAGCGCTTCGACCTCCGCCGCATTCCCGCCGAGTTGCTGGCCGCCCACTTCGCGCATGTGGTTGAAGCGGAGCGAGTTGCCGCTGAAGAAGATGCCTTGGCGCTCATAGCGCAGGCGGCGGAAGGTTCCGCTCGGGATGGCCTGTCGATCCTCGACCAGGCGATTGCCCACGCTGAAATGGGGGAGGGCGCCCCGCTCGTTACCGCCGCTCAGGTGCGCGAGATGCTCGGCCTCTCTGATCGTGGCGCGGTTCGCCGCCTTCTAGGCTTGCTGTTGGAGGGTGACACGGGAGCCTTGCTCGCTGCCGTGCGGGAGCAATATGCGTTGGGCGTTGAGCCGCTTGCTCTTGTCCGTGGCCTTCTTGAACTGGTGCACGCGGTCACGTTGATGAAGGCTGGTCGTGACCTCGCGACGCCGGGCCAATCGGCGGAGGAGCGTGAGGCGCTCGGCCATTGGGCGTCGCAAATCGGTTTCGCGCCGCTTCATCGCCTGTGGCAGTTGCTGCTCAAGGGCCACGATGAAGTTTCGAGCGCCGCATTCCCGATCGAAGCCTGCGAAATGGCTCTGCTCCGCGTCATGCACGCCGCCGCCATGCCTGATCCGGGCGAGATCGCGAGGCTCTTACGCGAGGGCGGGACTCCGGCTGACCAAGGAGCGACGGCGATGCCATCGACTCCACCTGCCGCATCCCTGCCCGGAAGCGTGAAGGCTATCGTCGACCTTCTTTGGGAACAAAAGAAGGGGCGGCTCGCTGACTTCCTTCATGATTGTGTGCGGGTCGTGCGGTTCGACCCGCCAGAGATGGAATTGCAGCTGACGCAGGATTGGACTGACGGAGATTTCTGCCGGACCCTCGCCATTGAGTTGCAGAAGGCTACAGGCTCTGCATGGCAGATCAGGCGAAGTGAAGGCAGTGCTGCTCCCTCCCTGCTGGAGCAGCAGCAGCAGACTGAGGTGCGGGAACGTGCCGAGATATTCGATACCCCAGTGGTGAAGGCCGTGCTCGCGGCTTTCCCCGATGCCGATCTTGATCGGACCGAACCATGGAGCGCAGAGCGATGAAGGATCTGAACGAAATATTGGGCATGGCCAGCCGCGTGCAGGAAGAACTGCAGCGTGCGCAGGAAAATCTCGACAAGATCGAGGTTGAGGGCTCTGCTGGCGGTGGCCTGGTGAAAGTTCGCGCTTCGGCCAAGGGTCGGATTTTGGGCGTGTCGATCGAGGAAAGTCTGCTTGCCCCTAGCGAGAAGCAGATGCTGGAAGATCTGGTGACGGCGGCGTTCAACGATGCCCGTAAGAAGGCGGATGAAGCCAGCTCCAGCGAAATGTCGAAGATGACGAGTGGCCTGCCTCTGCCCCCCGGTTTCAAGCTGCCCTTCTGATCAAAAGTCAGGATGCAGTCCGTTCCTGCTTTCCGTTAAAAGGACGGCACCAATTGAATGAGGCCCTGACTGCCCCCATAAAGCGGTGAACCGCATGGCAGAGCCAAGAATGGAGCGGCCCTCCGGAGATTGAATGACTACGCAATATCCCCTTCTTCCGCTGCGCGACATTGTGGTGTTTCCGCAGATGATCGTCCCCCTTTTCGTTGGTCGTGACAAGAGCGTCGCTGCTCTTGAATCGGCGATGGAAGGCAACAAGGAGATCTTCCTCGTTTCGCAGCTCGATCCTGCCGAGGACGATCCCAATCGGGACTCGCTCTACGACACGGGCGTCATCGCGGTCGTGCTCCAACTGCTGAAGCTGCCCGACGGCACCGTCCGGGTACTGGTGGAAGGGAAGCATCGCGCGCAGTTGCAGTCGATCAGCACGGCTGACAGCCATCTGGTTGCTGAAGTCGAGCCGATCGAGGAGATTGCGGCCGAAGGGCCAGAGGCGGCCGCACTGATGCGCTCTGTCGCCGAACAATTTGAAAATTACGCGAAGCTCAACAAGAAGCTGCCCGCCGAAACGCCCGTTCAATTGCGTGAGATCGAGGACGCCGGTCGTCTCGCCGACGCTGTCGCCGCCAATATCAACGTGAAGGTTGCCGACAAGCAGTCGCTGCTGGTCGAAGCCGACCCGGTCAAGCGCCTGGAGATGGTCTTTGCCTTCATGGAGGGCGAGCTTGGCGTGCTGCAGGTCGAAAAGAAGATCCGTGGCCGCGTGAAGCGGCAAATGGAAAAGACCCAGCGCGAATATTATCTGAACGAGCAGCTGAAGGCGATCCAGCGCGAGTTGGGCAATGGCGAAGGCGAGGAAGGTGATGAACTCGCCGAACTCGCGGACAAGATCGCCAAGACCAAGCTCAGCAAGGAAGCCCGGACCAAGGCGACCGCGGAGTTCAAGAAGCTGAAGGGCATGCAGTCCATGTCGGCTGAAGCAACGGTCGTCCGCAACTATCTCGATGTGCTGCTAGGCCTGCCCTGGGGCAAGAAGGGGAAGGTCAAGACCGATCTCAAGCGCGCGCAGGCGATCCTGGATGAGGATCATTTCGCGCTGGAGAAGGTCAAGGACCGGATCATTGAATATCTTGCGGTGCAGGCGCGCACTAACAAGCTGAAGGGGCCGATTCTCTGCCTCGTGGGTCCTCCGGGTGTCGGTAAGACCTCGCTTGGTCGCTCGATCGCGAAGGCGACGGGCCGCGAATTCGTACGCCAGTCGCTGGGCGGCGTTCGCGATGAAGCCGAAATCCGTGGCCACCGCCGCACCTATATCGGGTCGCTGCCGGGCAAGATTGTGACCAACCTCAAGAAGGCCGGGACCATGAATCCGCTCTTCCTGCTGGATGAGATCGACAAGCTGGGTCAGGATTTCCGGGGCGATCCGGCGTCTGCGCTGCTGGAGGTTCTTGATCCCGAGCAGAACAGCAAGTTCCAGGATCACTATCTGGAGATCGATGTCGATCTGTCGGACGTGATGTTCGTAACGACCGCGAACTCGCTGAACCTGCCGCAGCCGCTGCTGGACCGGATGGAGATCATCCGGCTCGAAGGCTATACGGAGGACGAAAAGGTCGAGATCGCGCAGCGCCACCTGTTGCAGAAGCAGATCGACGCTCACGGCCTCAAGGAAGGTGAACTTGAGGTCACCGAAGCGGCCATCCGGGACCTGATCCGCTTCTATACGCGCGAAGCGGGCGTCCGCACGCTCGAACGTGAAGTGGCAAGGTTGGCCCGCAAGGCTCTCCGCAAGATCCTGGAAGGCGTCTATGAAAAGGTCACGATTACGCCTGAAAATCTTGCCGAATATGCCGGCGTTCGGAAGTTCCGTCATGGCGTCGGCGAGGAAGAGAACCAGATTGGTGCCGTGACAGGCTTGGCCTGGACCGAGGTAGGCGGCGAACTGCTGACCATCGAAGCGGTCACCGTGCCGGGCAAGGGTGCCATCCGCACAACCGGCAAGCTTGGCGAGGTGATGAACGAATCCGTGCAGGCGGCCTTCTCTTATGTGAAGGCACGCTCGCCCGGCTACGGCATCAAGCCTAGCATCTTCACCCGTAAGGATATCCATATTCACTTGCCGGAGGGGTCCGTGCCGAAGGACGGTCCCTCGGCGGGCATCGGCATGGTGACCAGCATCGTTTCGACGCTGACCGGAATCCCTGTCCACAAGGATGTGGCGATGACTGGCGAAGTCACGCTGCGTGGCCGGGTGCTTCCGATCGGCGGCCTTAAGGAAAAGCTGTTGGCTGCCTTGCGGGGGGGCATCAAGACGGTGCTGATCCCGGCGGAGAATGAAAAGGATTTGGCCGAAATCCCGGCTAACATACGGGAAGGGCTGGAAATTGTGCCCGTCTCGCATGTTGACGAGGTGCTTTCCCGCGCGCTGGTCTCCGTCCCCGAAGCGATCGCATGGACGGAGGAAGATGATCTCGCTGCTCAGCCGAGCCCGACCGGTGGGCGGGATGGTGATGCGACACTTCGCCATTAAAGGCAGGCAGGATCATGGTTAACCGCCACTTTCGGTGAGATTTCGGCCCAAGGCTGTAAATCTTACTAAGGTGGCGGCTTCGTCGCTTTCCCTTTGACAGTCGTTCAAAGCTACGCCTTATTGCGCCGCCTATGCCGCGATTCCTTAGGTATTCACATAGCTAGAAGGGGGTTCCAAAGGTATGAACAAGCAGGATTTGATCAGTGCTGTTGCGGAAAGCAGCGGCCTCAGCAAAAGCGACGCGACCAAGGCTGTTGAAGGCGTGTTCGACTCAATTTCCTCCGCGCTCAAGAAGGGCGATGAGGTTCGCCTCGTTGGCTTCGGCACATTTTCGGTATCCCAGCGCAAGGCATCTACAGGCCGTAATCCGCGCACCGGCGAAACCATGACGATCAAGGCGTCTGCCCAGCCCAAGTTCAAGGCTGGCAAAGGCCTGAAGGACTCAGTCAATTAAATCGGAATCGGCGTCGTCATTGGCGCTGATCCGGTCGACAGGACATCTGGCATCGCGGCTGGATGTAAGGGGAGAGCAACGCGCAACAGAAGCCAATAAGTTTCGCTGCGCTGATGTACTGACTGAGGAAAGAGGGGCGCGGGCCATTGGCTTCGCGCCCCGTTTCTTTTTCCACGTCACAGGCGCATTTGTCAGCTTGACGGCTATCCAATGGCCGCATATGTGCCGCATCTCTCCTGGGCCAAACGGCCCTGTGGCGATCGTAGCTCAGTTGGTTAGAGCGCTGGTTTGTGGTACCAGAGGTCGCGGGTTCGGATCCCGTCGATCGCCCCATCTTCTCCTTTTTTCTAGTCGCACGGGCTTC
>JAEZCS010000087.1 GCA_023433445.1 Pseudomonadota bacterium
GCATTCTTCGGCATCAATCCGGGCGATTGGGGCCAGGTTGTCTATAATCGCGATGATGTCATCCGGACGCTGAACGGCGTCGCGCCCTATGATTGGGCAGGCTTCTTCACCCGACACGTCGACAGTACGACGCGGGAAACGCCCAAGGGCGGCTTCACCATGGGCGGCTACAAGCTCGTCTATGGCGACACGCCCAACGCCTTCACCAAGGCGGCGGAAAGCGCAGGCAAAAATGTCGATCAAAGCTTTGGCGTCGGCATGATCGTCAAGAGTGATGGCGAGATCAGCAACGTCGTCTGGGACAGCGCCGCCTTCAAGGCCGGTCTGGTCACTGGCGCAAAGATCGTCGCGATCAATGGCGATGAATATTCAGGCGAAGTCTTCAAGGCCGCACTAAAAGCCGCACAGCCCCTGCAGATCATTGTCAAACAGGATAAATACTACCGCACTTTGACGCTCGCTTATTCCGGTGGCCTGCGCTATCCGCGCCTCGAAAAAACAGGAGAGGGTGACGGCAGCCTCGACCGGCTGCTCAAACCAAGGACATAATCACCCTATACGCCAACGCGCATCAAAAGGCTTTGAAGTCCATGAATATCGAACTGATCCCGGTCGGCGATGACCCGCCCAACAGCCTGAACGTCATCATCGAGGTGCCGACTGGCGGCGAACCCGTGAAATATGAGTTCGACAAAGCATCAGGCGCTCTGTTCGTCGATCGCATCTTGCACACGCCGATGCGCTATCCGGCCAATTATGGCTTTGTGCCGCACACGCTTTCGCCCGACGGCGATCCGCTCGACGCGCTGGTCATTTCGCGCTCTCCCTTCATTCCGGGCAGCGTCGTGCGTGCACGTCCCATTGCCGTGCTCAATCTGGAAGATGAAGCGGGTGGCGATGAAAAGCTGGTGTGCGTGCCAGACGACAAGACCTTCCCCTACTATTCCAAGGTGGGTGAAAAGGACGATCTGCCTGGCATCGTCATGGAGCAGATCGAACATTTCTTTACCCACTATAAGGATCTGGAAAAGCAAAAGTGGGTGCGCATCGGCACGTGGGGCGGCGCTGAAGACGCTCGCCAGATCACGCTGGAAGCAATCGAGCGTTACAGGGCTGGTAAGGACACCGTGTAAGCTGCTTCAGTGAGACTGAAAGGGCCGGGCAGGAGATCTCCTGTGCGGCCCTTTTTCAATGCCCGTCATGCCAGCGAAAGCTGGCATCTGAGGAGATGGCGCGCCAGTCGGCCTGGAGATCCCAGCCTGCGCTGGGATGACGCTTATACCGGACCCACCCGTCTTCGCACCTCAGATCAGCCGATCCGCCTCCAACGCAGCCGCCAGCGAATCACGCCCCCGGGGCAAGCGTGCATGGAGCCGCGCATCGGCCTCCGCCAGCCGCTCGACGCCCAAGGTCAACTGCTCCTCCGGCAAGGTGAAGGGCAGGCGCAGGAATCGCTCGAACGCGCCGCTCACTCCAAATCGCGGACCAGGCGCGACCCGCACGCCATGGCTTTCCGCGATCGCAGCCAAGGCAGTCGCTTCGGCCCGGGGCAATTCCGCCCAGAGCGAAAGCCCACCCGCTGGCGATTCTACGCGCCAGTGCGGCAGGTGCTTTTCAATCTGCCCGATCAGGTGATCCCGCCTCGCCCGGAGCATATCGGCCCGCGGCCCCAGCCCTTCGTCGCTGTCGATCAACTGCGCGGCGGCAAGTTGCTCGACCACCGGGCTTGCCATGTCCATCGTCGTCCGCAACCGCCCGAGCGCAGCGATTGTCTGCGGGTCAGCCCGGATCCAGCCAACGCGCAGGCCGCCCCAATATATCTTGCTCGCTGATCCCATGGAAATCACCTGCCGCCCTGACGGATCATGGATCGCGACCGGCGGCGGCGCAGGGAAATCCAGCCCCGTCGCCACCATGGTTTCGTCAATGATGAGCGGCGTATGTGTTCGTGTGGCAGCGGCGACCAGGGCGCGCCGCGTCGCCGGGTCCATCGATCGCCCGGTGGGATTGTGGAAATCGGCGATGACATAGGCGAAGCGGGGGCTCGTTTGGCGGAAGGCCGCCTCCATCGCATCAATGTCCCAACCTTGCGTGGGCAGGCCCACCGGCACCGGCACGACATGGGCGCGCTGCAGTGCCTGAATGACATTATGATAGGTCGGGTGGTCGATCACCGCCCGATCCCCCGGTCCGGTCAGCCACTGCAACAGCAAAGCGAAACCCTGCTGCGCGCCATTGGTGACGATGATCTGGTCGGGACTGGTCGGACAGCCGCGTCGTTCGAACTGCGCCGCAATCGCCCGGCGCAGCGGCGGCAGGCCAAGCGGGTCATAGCCAAGCTCACCCAGGAACGCGGGCAGCGCCTCCACGGCAGCTTGGCATGCGCGCGCTACACCAGCAGCTGCGGGCAAAGCGGCATGTGTCCAATTGAGGATGTTGCCGGACGCGGAAAAATCCACCTCGGGCGGCTCCACCTCCATCCGTCCCGTGGGCAGGCGGGTAACGCTGCCGGAGCCCTGCCGGCTTTCGAGATAACCCTCGTCCCGCAGCCGATCGAAGGCAGCCGCGATTGTCGTGCGGCTGAGGCCCAGCGCGGCGGCCAGTTCCCGCTCCCCAGGCAAGCGGACATTCAGCCCGACGCGCCCGTCCAACACCAACATTCGCAACGCCTGCGCCAGTTGGCGATAGGCTGGCTCGGCGCTCTCCTCCGCGCGCCAAGCTCCCAGCAATCTGAGCAGAGAGGGCGGACGAAGGGCAGAAGTGGACATGACCAATGGTAATCCAGAAGGGGATCAGTAAAGTCCACTTAAGGCGAAATGGATGTTTTGTAAAAGGCCATTTGATCACTGCTTGTGAGTTGGATCCTGCCGCGGTTGATCTGCCTGTGGGAACGCCTATGGACGATCACATGTCGCTTTAGTTCGCGACAAAGCGGATCGACGCATTGGAGACCCAACCGCTCAGGCATGGTCCTTCATAAGGTTGCCTGCGCTCGACGGGTTCGGATAGGCCGCAATCGCCGGGAGCGGGGATCAACACAACAACCCCCAGCCATTTTTGATCATGGCTACGCGTGCAAACATGAACGCGGCCGCCCTCCGCCACCCGCCCGACTTCCTCCGCATCGGCAAAGGGTGCCGCGCGCACTGCGAGCCCGCGCGCGCCAACGCGCACCGCCTGCCCCATCGCACCGCATGCATCGAGCCGCGGGCCATCTTCTCCGATCGTAACCGGCCGGGTGACTTTCGTCTCCAGCCGCGTTTCCGGCATGTCATCGCGCGGCGCACCGGCGACGGAACTGTTGGGCAACTGCTCAAGGACGTCGCTGCTGTCGGAACAGGCGGCAAGCATGAGAAACAGGGGAAATATGGCGCGCATGCCCCCCTGATATACTGGCCCATCGCCAAGCGGAAGCAGGCATGTTTCGCTTTAGTTTCGGCGGGCCTTTCCCTATATGCTCGGTTATGAGTGAGGAAAGTCAAAACAGCCCCAACAGCAACGCCTATGGCGCCGACAGCATCAAGGTCCTCAAGGGCCTCGACGCGGTACGCAAGCGGCCCGGCATGTATATCGGCGACACCGATGACGGGTCAGGCCTGCACCATATGGTGTTCGAGGTCAGCGACAATGCGATCGACGAGGCGCTTGCCGGCCATTGCGACCGCATCCTGATCACGCTCAACCCCGATGGGTCGGTCAGCGTCGAGGATAATGGCCGCGGCATCCCCACCGGCATTCACAAGGAAGAAGGCGTGTCGGCGGCCGAGGTCATCATGACCCAGCTTCACGCTGGCGGTAAGTTTGAAAATACCTCCGACGACAATGCCTACAAGGTTTCCGGCGGCCTGCATGGCGTGGGCGTCAGCGTCGTCAACGCGCTCAGCGAATATCTGGATCTCAACATCTGGCGGGACGGCAAGGAGCATTATATGCGCTTTGCATATGGCGATGCCGTTGCCCCGTTGAAGGTCATCGGCGATGCGCCGGAAGGCAAGAAGGGCACTCGCGTCACCTTCCTCCCCTCGACCGAAAAGGCGCCCGGCGACGGCGGCACATTCAAGAATCACACCGAGTTCGACTTCGACAAGCTGGAGCATCGCTATCGCGAGCTTGCCTTCCTCAACTCCGGGGTGCGATTGTTCCTGATCGACGCACGGCATGAGGAAAAGAAGGAAGTCGAACTCTTCTATGAGGGCGGCATCGCCGCCTTCGTAAAATATCTGGATCGCAACAAGACGCCGCTGATGCCCGATCCGATTGCGATTTCGGGCAGCCGCGATGATGTGACCATCGACGTCGCGCTGGAGTGGAACGATTCTTACTATGAGAACGTCCTCTGCTTCACCAACAACATCCCGCAACGTGATGGCGGCACGCACCTTGCCGCCTTCCGCGCTGCGCTGACCCGCACCCTCAACAACTATGCCGACAAGTCGGGCATGCTGAAGAAGGAAAAGGTATCGCTAACCGGCGAGGACATGCGCGAAGGCCTCACCGCCATCGTGTCGGTGAAGCTGCCTGATCCCAAATTCTCTTCGCAGACGAAGGACAAGCTGGTCAGTTCGGAAGTCCGCCAGCCATTGGAAAGCCTGATGGCCGATAAAATGGCTGAGTGGCTGGAGGAGAACCCCAACCACGGCAAGATGATCATCCAGAAGGTGATTGACGCCGCCGCCGCTCGCGAAGCTGCGAAAAAGGCGCGTGAGCTGACCCGACGCAAGGGCGTGATGGATATCGCCTCGCTCCCCGGCAAGCTAGCCGATTGTCAGGAGCGCGATCCCGCGAAGTCCGAACTCTTCCTGGTCGAGGGCGATTCGGCAGGCGGATCGGCCAAGCAAGGGCGCAACCGCCACAACCAGGCGATCCTGCCGCTCAAGGGCAAGATCCTGAACGTGGAACGTGCCCGCTTTGACCGGATGCTCTCGTCAAAGGAAGTCGGCACGCTGATCCAGGCGATGGGCACTGGCATCCGCGATGACTTCAATCTGGAAAAGCTGCGCTACCACAAGATCGTCATCATGACGGACGCCGACGTCGACGGCGCGCATATCCGTACCCTGCTGCTGACCTTCTTCTATCGCCAGATGCCGCAGATCATCGAAGCCGGTCATCTCTACATCGCCCAGCCCCCGCTCTACAAGGCGACGCGGGGCCGGTCGGAAGTGTATCTCAAGAACGAAGCGGCGCTGGAAAATTACCTGGTCGACAATGGCGTGGAGTCCATGGCGCTGGAAACCAGCGGCGGCATGCGATCGGGCGAGGACCTGCGCCACCTGATCGAACATGGCCGGCGGATGCGGGCGGTGATGCGCTATGTGCCACGTCGCTATGATCCCGCCATCATCGAAGCGCTGGCGATCAACGGTGCGCTTGATCCCGAACTCAGCCAGCAGGGCCAGGCCGAGCGGCTTACCGCGACCGTCCACTGGATGGATGCGCAGGATGAAGAAGGAAAATGGAGCGGGCGCATCGCCGAAGAAGGCGGCTTTCACTTCGAGCGGCTCTGGCGCGGCGTGACTGATCACCACATGATCGAACATGGCTTCATCGGTTCGGCCGAGGCGCGCAAGCTGCACACGATCGCCGCCGAAGAAGCGGACAGCTATCGCACCACCAGCCGCCTGGTGACCGCAAAGGCAGTAGCCGCCGCTGAAGAGGCTGGCGACGATGATTTGCCGGTCGCATCCAAGGGCGCGGTATTAGTCACTCGGCCCAGCCAACTGCTGGAGGCGATCCTCGCTTCCGGCCGCAAGGGTCTCGCGATCCAGCGCTATAAAGGCCTTGGCGAAATGAATGCCGAGCAGCTTTGGGAGACCACGCTGGACCCGGACAATCGCTCGATGCTGCGCGTCGAGGTCGAGCAAGCCGACGTGGCGGACGAAATCTTCACCCGCCTAATGGGCGATGTCGTCGAACCTCGGCGCGAGTTCATCCAGGACAATGCGCTGAACGTCGCAAATCTGGACGTTTGATTTTGGTAGGGTGAAGCGGCTCTTTCAGCCGCTTCAACTTATCAGCCGGACGGCAGTCAACGACCATTTGGCTTCTCCACCCGGAGGCTCGCACGTGTTTGTGATGGTGGCGTTCCCGCTGAATGACAGCCGCCTGGCGACCATCTGGAAACAGGTGAGCGCCATTCCCGATGTGCCGTTGAAGGTCAGCGTGTCGTTCGGAAAATAATAGGCGCCGCTTAAGGTTGAGTTGGAGTTGCCATTGATTTGGCAGCACTGATTGCTCGCTGCCGCCCTGCTGTCTCGGTAGATGGTGATCCCATCATAAGTGCCACCGGTGGACTGGGACAGGTCCACTTCCGCCCCGCCATTTATGTCCATCGTCGCGAAACTGTTCGCATTATTGGGCGTAACGCTGGTCAGCACGAACGTGCAGCCCATGCAGGTAAGATGCCCCTGGGCACCGACTTGCAGGCCTGCGTTGTTCGCCCCGTTGGCAAGGTAGTAGACGCCCGGCTTCAGCGTCAGCGTGCCCTGGACGTTGATTGTCCCATAACAGCCCGGAGCGTAAGGACTGCCGCTGCTGCTATCGACCGTCGTCCCGGACGAAACGTTGATGACTTTCCAGTTGCTGCCATTCTTGCACTTGCCATTGGAAACGTCGTTGGTGGTCGGGTCATAATCGTTTCCGGCAAACGGGTCGGTAAGCGCGGCATGGTTCGGCATCAGCATCGTGCCCGGCGCGTAAGCGGTCGATGATGGAATGCCGCCCATGGCTACAATCGGAGATACCTTGACGGTCGGCTGACCGTTAACGTTGACCGCCTTATCACTGATAGAGTTGGTTCCCGCACCGCAGCCCAGATCAAGGGTGGAATTCCCCGCAAAGGTGATGCCCGTGTTGTTCCCATTCTCCTTGGCGAAAAAGCAGACTTTGCCATCAGACACGACTGCTGCTCGGGCTTCGGCAGCGACTGTAGCAGTCGGCATGCCGAAAAGTGCCATCAAGGCGGTAGGCTGCGTGCTCACCAGACGGACGGACATGGCCGACGTGTAGGTCGTGCCGCCGCTAGTGGTATAAGCGCCCGGTGTGACCGTAGGCGTGGCCCCTGGCACCAGAGCATTTTGCGTCAGCGCCTTGTTCGCCTGAGCCGTTGCGGCGTTATTGCCCTGGCTCTGATAGAGCGAATAGGCGCCGGCCATAGCTGCGGAATCAACTGCCCGCTGCAGTTCCCGCTTCACATGCGCCAGCTGCATCGTATGCACGCCCAGGCCCGCTGCACCGATCATGACCGGCAGCGCCAGCGCCGTGAGCAGGAGGGCGTTGCCTCGCGCATCCGACCAAAGTGCGCGCAGGCGGGTCAAGCAATTGGAAAAGGGCATGGTCAGTTCCTCAGGCTCAGCTCGCCACATAGGCTCGGCGTGTTTCAGACAGGGTGATGGTCTTGCTGACGAGCAGGAAGTTCACGTTCAGATTATAGCCCATCGTAATGGTGACATAGTTGGGCTTTGAGCTGGTCGTGAAGGTGACTGTCGGCGCAACGATGTTCGCCGGATCCATTCCGAACCGGTTCGCCGCTATGCGCGCTTGAATGTCTGCCTCGGCTGGCCTGGGCCATGTCGTTGCATAGCGCGCGGCATCCTCGACGGCGCTGCGCAACCCAGCCTGAGCGTAGAAAAGGATACCAAGCGCCGGAATGCCGATCAGCATCGCGAGCAGGACGGGCGCTACGATAGCGAATTCCAATACGCCGACGCCACGGCAGTCCCTTGCCAACCGGTTGAGTAGGTGCAGGAAGCGGGTCATTGGATTCTCAAGACTCCCGTGGCCGAAATCGGCACGACACCGTCGGAATTGCCGAACATCTTCGCGAGCGCCCCTCCCGCAAAGGACGGCGTGAAAGTGGTCGAAATCTGAATCTGGGTATAGCGGGCAGTCTCGCCCGATGAGCAACTGGCGGTATTCCAGCTGGTTACCGTGCCGCCGCACTCCAGGGTCTGCGTAACCGTGACCGCGCTCGTCGGCACATCCGCCTGAGCGGCTGCCTGCGCCTGGATATCGCTCGTTGCAACATCCGGTCCACCCATCCAGGAAATTTCCAGGCCGCGGTTGACGGCCTGCTGCACCTTCATCTTGGCCGCGCCATAGCGGGCAGCATCCATCGTCCCCATGATGATCATGACAAGGACCGGAGCAACAAGCGCAGTTTCCACCAGCGCAACGCCGTACTTGTCGATC
This sequence comes from Pseudomonadota bacterium, assembly GCA_023433445.1. Lineage (GTDB taxonomy): Bacteria > Pseudomonadota > Alphaproteobacteria > Sphingomonadales > Sphingomonadaceae > Sphingobium. Next base: position 8,191 of record JAEZCS010000087.1, read on the forward strand.
CGCAGTCGATTCAGCGCGGCGCGAGTCGAGGTCCGAACAACATCGACCGTCCGGACGCAGCGCGAATCATCCATCGCACCGCTGCGGATCGCTTTGCCGAACATAAAAGGACGCATGGAAAACCCCTTCGCTTCGGGATTTTCTACTCAGGACATGCTGGCTATTGCCTTAAGCGGCGTGGTTAATGCTATGCTAACACGCTGTTTAATTTCAGGTATATATCCGACGTTATATTAATTAGCGGTAAAGACCCGGGGGAGTTTATGAAGCTTTGGCTGTTTGTTGCGCATGCTCTGGTACTGACGGGGTGCGGCCGCAGCGAGGATATGGCTGATCGCCCCCCCAAGAATCTTATGATGGGGAAAACGCATATCGTGGATGGCCAGGCGACGGACCAAGGGCCGGCTAGCTCCTCCGAAGCTGAAGCGCATTTCAACCCACATGTTACTTCGCCGCCTCAAGCTGTCGACACGGCACCGCTCAGCAATGAAACGCGCTACAGGGCGCTTGGCACCGAGCCCTTCTGGGCCGTGACCGTCAAGGGATCGGTCGCGACCTTGGAGCGCCCGGACAAGGCTGAACGTCATTATGCCGTTAACCGA
>JAEZCS010000114.1 GCA_023433445.1 Pseudomonadota bacterium
GCGGTGTTGAATTGCGGAGTGCCCAGGCTGATGTTGGTGATCCGCTTCTGGTTCAACAGATTCTTCGCGAACGCGGTCAGCTCAAAGCGAGCATCTTCCGTCCGGAAGCCTGCGAAGATGTTCAGCAGCGTGCGCGAGCGATAGTCATAATCGACCTGATCAGCATAGAAACCCGGACGATAGTTGACGAGAGCCCGTACGAACGGAGTGACCTGACCCATCGGGAAACGGATTTCCGTGTTCGCCGTCAGGTTGAAGTCCGGCGTCTGAGACAGCCGCCCATTTGTCTGGCAATAGCTGACATTGCCGGGGCCGGTAACAGCAGGGGAAGGCGCATCCTGGTTCGGCGAACCAGTACCAGCATAGTCATTGCACGGCACAAGGGCATTATCATAGCGTGCGCGGACATAGGAAGCGCTTACGCCCAGATCCCAGTTATCACTGACGCGGCCGTCGATCGACGCTTCCACGCCCTTGATCTTGGCATCGCCATTATAGTTGAAGTCGAAGCCCCCGGTTGGCGGGCTGGCGGTCGCGGACTCATAATAGATGCCGGTGAACCGGTTGAGATAGTTTTCCAGCGTCTGATAGAATGCCGCAACAGTGAAGTTCATGCGGTTGTCGAGCAGCTTGCCCTTCAGGCCGACTTCAAAGGAGTCGGTTCTTTCAGGCTGCGTGCGGATCAGATCCCGGCTCACGCCCAAAGGAACCGCCACACCCGTGCTGCCGGCGCGGTAGGAATGCCCATAAGCGAAATAGCCGTTGAGCCGCGGATTAAATTCGTAGGAGACGGTCACGCCGCCAGTCAGCGGCTTGTTGGTGAACCGCTGCAGATCGGTGGGAACCCCCTGCTGGGGCGGAAGGGGATCAGGGAACGCCGGCGACGTCACGAAGATATCGGTAGTCTGTGTATTCTTAAGGATCGAGTAACGCAGGCCACCCTCGATCGAGAAGCCATTTGAACGATAGCGTAGATTGGCGTTGAATGACCAGGTCTGCGTGTCAACCGGAGTGAATACTTCGGTATCGATCGGCAGATAGAGGCCGAGTGAGATCGGAACAGGAGCGAAGATCAGATCTGCGCGTTGATTGGTGACAACAGTGCCCGTCTGCTTCGTGTAGAACGCGCCGACGCCCCAGCCGAAGCCTTCCTTGTTGTTGGATGCAAGACGAACTTCGGCCGAGTCCACCTTGTAAGGCGTGCGAACCGTCGATGCGAACACATAGTCCGGGATAGCATTGCCCGCGTCGAGATCGCGCTCAGCGTTCAGCCTGCTGAACTGATGAGCCCCGACGAACGACAGGGTGGCCGGGCCGAGATCATAATCGAACGCCAGGTTGACGATGTGGCTCTCATTCTGGTTACGGAAGCGGCCATCCGACACTGCTGCATAGTCCGAAGCCTCAAGCTCGGGGCCAGACCGATTGAAGCCGTCTGCCAGAGCGCCCGATCCAACGACCTGCTGGTTCTGAAGGTTGTCGGCGAACAGATACTGGTAGGTCAGATAAGCAGTGAAATCGCTGCTAGGGCGCCAGCCCAGCGTGACGCGCGCACTTTCCGTGCTGCTGCGCGAGCGCTCGTCACGGTTGATGTTACGCACATTGTTCAGGCGATTGCCGTCAACCAGGCCAGCAACGCGGATCGCGAGCGTGTCGTTGAACGGCAGGGAAACGCCTGCCTGGACGTTATAGCCAGCGCGCGATGTCGCGGTTGCCTGCGCATAGCCTTCGATCTCATCGAAGTTCGGGCGGCGAGTCGCGATGGTGATGGAGCCAGCCGGTGCGGACAGGCCGCGCAGCAGGCCCTGCGGGCCACGCAGCACTTCGATCTGCTGAATGTCATACAGAGCGGTGTAGACGGTCTGCGCGTCCGTCGGGATTTCGTTGTAGTAGACCTGAACCGCCGGGCTGGTGCCCTGGTCGGGATCGAAGGTCACACCACGCAGGGTCGTCGTGTTGTTGCGACCCGAGGTGTTGGTGAGTTCAAGGCCCGGTGCGAGCTGCTGCACGTCCTTGGCGTCGAAGATGTTGAACTTCTGGAGCTGCTCGCCGGTCGCGACGTTGACGGTCATCGGCACCGACTGGAGCGACCGCGCGTCACGAGTTGCCGTGACGACAATCTCGTTCACATCATTGCCTTCGCTGCCGATGGCATCCTGTGCCATAGCAGATGCCGGTACGATCAGAGCGGCGCTGCAAAACAATGCAGCGAGGGTATTCGCCTTTTTCATGACGTCCTTTCCTTGGGTTTGGGGAGGGGTCCCCTGAATGGTGCCGCCGCTAGACGCGGTGCGCGAAAGCCGCAATCCGGTTCGGCCCCTCAAGGGTAATTTTCGAACGAAAGCGTGCTTTATTTGCAACAGATTGACGGGCTGAGTCAGCCCTTTGTCCTTTTAATCCCGCATATTAGCTCGACTGGTATGACCATTGGCGGGTCGCCAGCCGCCGTTGACGGTCCCGCTGATCGCGGTGCCGGGGCGGTCCGGCGATTATTTGGGTCTCAATCGCGGGCTTGCTATTGATACATAATCGTTCGAATATTGCGGCACGTTCAGGAGAGGGTAAAAGCCATGAAAATGCCGCGTTCGCTGATGGTGACGATCGCTTTGTGTATGGCAAGCACCGCTCTTGCCGCCCCGGCCAATCAACGCATTGGCCAGCAAGGACACTGGTTCGTGGATCAGACTGGCCGAACGGTCATGATCCGTGGTGGCAATGCCACGCTTCCCGAGTTTCGCGCCGGTGGTTCCGACGATCGGCGCTGGAGTGCGGAAACGCCCTCTCATATGGCGGAACAGGGTTTCAACGGCGTTCGCCTCGTCATTTTCCTGTCCGGCTTGATGCCGCAACCCGGTGTCATCGACACGGCGTATCTGGAGCGGATCGCGAAAGCGGTTGTGGCGTACAAGGAAGCGGGCCTCTACACCCTTATCGATTTCCACCAGGATCAATATGCCGCGCTTGTCGGCGTACGCGGCATGCCGGATTGGGCGGTCTTCGCTGACGGCCATCAGCGTATTCCCGGAATGAACTTCCCGATGGGCTATTTCAAGGATCCCGCGGTTCAGCGGTCTTTCGACAATTTCTGGAAGAATCACCCCGTTCCCGGCACGGGGAAGGGGGTTCAGGATCTCTATGTAGAGGGGCTGGCGGCGGTGGCGCGGCGGTTCCGGGACGAGCCAGCGGTAATCGGCATCGACGTCATGAATGAACCAGCGACCGGAAGCCGATGCGCGCAGCCGGATCCGGTCAAGGCCGATTGCCCGGAGCTGGAACAGGAACTGTTGAAGCCATTCTACGAAAAGGCGTCGCGCGCGATCAATCAGGCCGCGCCCAAGATGATCGTCTTTGTCGAGCCGTTCATGCTTCAGGGGGCTTTGGGCACGCCGATCAATACGCCTATTGTCGGCGCGCCAGGAACGCGCGGCTTTTCCTTTCACAATTATGGCCCGGTCAAGGCGGTCCGTGACCGCGTGAACGACAGCGCGCTTGCCCATGCCCAGCAGGAAAAGGCAGCGATCATCAACACGGAATGGGGCTTCAGCAACGATCCCGCGGAGATTACCAGCCAAGCCGACGACTTCGACATGCGCCACATATCCTGGCTCGCCTGGACAAGGGGCGCGTTCGAGGCTCTGGTCGATCCTACGCTGCCCGATCAGGGCAATGGCAATCGCGTTGCCCTTCTGCGCGCCTATGCCCGACCCTATGCAGAGGCGACGGCGGGGACGCCCGTGACGATGAGCTTTGATGGCGCGAACGGCGTAATGCGTTACCGTTATGCAGCCTCGCTGCCCGGCGGTGGCGCCGCAAAGGGTGACACCGTGATCCGCATCCCGGCGATCAACTATCCGGGCGGCTACACTGTCACGGTGAACGGCGGCAAAGTTCGTTCGGCAAAGAACGCGCCGGTTCTGCGGATAGCGAACGCGCGGGGCGCCAAGGAAGTCACAGTGACGCTCAGCCGCGTCGGGGAGCTGCCGCCTCTCCCAGTCAGCAAGGGCGAGCCGGACCGGAGCGAGGCTGCCTTGCGCGCGTTGCCGCCGATCCCTGCGGGTTCGCTCACCCGCAATTCCCTTCTGGGCCACATCGTCGTGACACCGGGAGGACGGGCGCTGCTCGACCGTCAGGTGCCGGGCATGCTGGCGGGCATGAGCCATGTCCATGGCTGGGAAAAGATGACCCTCGCCACCGTGCAGCAGTTCGCCAGCGGCACGCTGACCGAGGATAAGATGACGCAGATCGAGGCCGAACTCGCCGCGCTGAAGGTCGTGGCGGGTCCGGTCAAGGTCCAGGCGGCAGATCAGCTCAGCATCGATTCTCTCACCAGCGACCTGCTGGCCGACCCGCGCGCGCGCGCCATTCTCGATCGCGAGGCGCCGGGCTTGTCCACTTCTTCGCAGCAAGGGCTCTTCCCCCAGACGCGGCTGCGCGCGCTTCAACCTGCCATGCCGGAAATACTGACGGACGCGGCGCTTGGCCGGATCGAAAAGGCGCTGGCGGATTTGCCCGACTAGGGGACCGATACGGGTCGGGTGGCACCCGGCCCGCCACCGGCCAGCTGCTGTTCGATGGCCAGGAAGAGGGAAGGCGGCGCGCTCAGCAGATGCTCTGCCTCCGCCGATGCGGCCCAACCAAGTGTACGCTTGAGATCAAAGCCCGCGAGGAGGGGGCGGGCCATCCCTTCCTGCCGATAACAAAGCGGCATTACGGTGATGCCCAAGCCCGCAGCGATCAAGTTCAGGACGCGCTCGTCATTCGTGGACCGCAGAGCAAAATGCGGCCGCACGCCCCGTTCGGTGAAATGGCGGCTGGTTTCGGACAGCGCCTCGCAATGACGGCGCACGATCATCACCTCATGGGCCAGTTCCTCTGCCGCGATGCTTTCCTTCCCGGCCAAGGGGTGATCGGCAGGCATCGCGAGGCCATAGCCTTCGGTGCAGATCGGCTTTTCCAGGAAGCGGTCGCCGCCACGCTCGACCAGCGTCAATGCGATGTCGATCCGGCCTTTCGCCAAGTGGCTGGTCAGTTCCCGTTCGCTGCCGAAGATCAGTTCGAACCGATACTGTGTCGTTGGCCGCGTCGCCGCGACGGCCCTTGCCACAAGTGCACTTGGCACGCTGCCAAGAACGCCCAGTCGCAGGGATGCCGGATGATCGGCCGGGCTCATCGAATGGATGGCGAGGTTGAATTCGCGCTCGATCTTCCGCGCATGAAGGAGGAAGCGGCTTCCGGCTTCGGTCAATTCGACGCGCTGGTTGGTCCTTATGAACAAGGGCGTACCAAGGGTGCGCTCCAGCTTCGCGACGCCTACGGACAGCGTCGGCTGCGACACATTGCAATGCGCGGCGGCGCGCGAGAAATTGCCCTGGTCCACTACGGCCAGAAAATAGCGGAGGAGGTAGCGGTCAAGCATTTGGCGGGCAGCAGGTTCCCGAAGGTTGCATCCAATCCGCTATAGATAGTGTTAATAGCGTAGATCGCGAAACTTCAATTTTTCGCTCTAGCAGACGAATGGTAAGGCAGGGCAGCAGGAGAGTTTGCATGACCGACTTCGATTTCGCCCTTGGCGATAATGCCGACATGATCCGGGAAAGCGCTGCCCGCTTCTCCACTGACAGGATCGCGCCGCTGGCCGCCGAGATCGATGAGAAGGACTGGTTCCCACGCGACGAACTATGGACCGCGATGGGCGAGCTTGGCCTGCATGGCATTACAGTGTCGGAGGAAGATGGCGGCCTTGGCCTTGGCTATCTGGAGCATGTCGTGGCGCAGGAAGAGGTCGCCCGTGCCTCTGCCTCCATCGGCCTGTCCTATGGCGCGCATTCCAACCTGTGCGTCAATCAGATCAGTCGCTGGGGCAATGACGCGCAAAAGGCGAAATATCTGCCGAAGCTGATTTCCGGCGAGCATGTAGGGAGCCTCGCCATGTCGGAAGCGGGTGCTGGTTCCGACGTCGTGTCGATGAAGCTCAAGGCCGAGAAGAAGGGCGATCGCTACATCCTCAACGGGACGAAGTTCTGGATCACCAACGCTCCTTGCGCCGATACGTTGGTCGTTTATGCCAAAACCGGCGAAGGGTCGAAGGGCATCACCACCTTCATCGTCGAAAAGGGGATGAAGGGCTTTTCGATCGGGCAGAAGATCGCGAAGGTCGGCATGCGCGGCTCGCCTACGTCGGAACTGGTGTTCGAGGATTGCGAGGTTCCCGAAGAGAATATCATAGGTCCGCTGAACGGCGGCGTCGGTGTGCTGATGTCGGGGCTCGACTATGAACGCACCGTGCTGTCGGGCATCCAACTCGGGATCATGCAGGCCTGCCTTGACGTGGTGCTGCCCTATGTCCGGGAGCGCAAGCAGTTCGGAAAACCCATCGGCGCGTTTCAGCTGATGCAGGCGAAGATTGCGGACATGTATGTCGCGCTCAACAGTGCGCGGGCCTATGTCTATGCCGTGGCGAAAGCATGCGATGCTGGCAGGACGACGCGCTTCGATGCGGCAGGCGCGATCCTGCTGGCGTCGGAAAATGCGATGAAGACTGCGCTGGAAGCGGTGCAGGCGCTGGGCGGTGCGGGCTATACCAAGGACTGGCCGGTCGAACGCTATATGCGCGACGCCAAGCTGCTGGATATTGGCGCTGGCACCAATGAAATCCGCCGGATGCTGATCGGCCGGGAGTTGATCGGGGCATGAGCGCGCCGGTTCTCGATACGAAGCTGTCGCCCGAAGGAGAGGGCTTTCGCGCGAACGCCGCGCATAATCGCGCCTTGGCCGAGGAGCTGCGCCAGAAAGTCGCCGCCGCTGCGCTGGGCGGTTCGGAAAGCGCCCGCGCCAAGCATGTGGCGCGCGGCAAGCTGTTGCCTCGTGATCGTGTCGAACGGCTGCTTGATCCGGGGTCGCCCTTCCTTGAGGTGGGGCAGCTTGCCGCCAACGGTCTTTATCATGACGATGTGCCCGGCGCCGGCATTATCGCGGGCATTGGCCGGGTGTCCGGCCGCCAGGTGATGATCCTGTGCAACGATGCGACGGTGAAGGGCGGCACCTATTATCCCTTGACCGTCAAGAAGCATCTGCGCGCGCAGGAGATTGCGCTCGAAAACCGGCTTCCCTGCATCTATCTGGTCGACAGCGGCGGTGCGAACCTGCCCAATCAGGCGGAGGTGTTCCCCGACAAGGAGCATTTCGGCCGCATCTTCTACAATCAGGCGAACCTGTCGGCACGCGGCATCCCGCAAATCGCCTGCGTCATGGGAAGCTGTACGGCGGGCGGCGCTTACGTCCCCGCCATGTCCGACGAAACGGTGATCGTGCGCAATCAGGGGACGATCTTCCTTGCCGGGCCGCCGCTGGTGCAGGCGGCAACAGGCGAAGTCATTTCGGCCGAAGATCTGGGCGGCGGCGACCTGCATGGCCGCAAGTCCGGTGTGGTGGATCATGTCGCGGACTATGACGACCACGCGCTTTCGATCGTTCGCGACATCGTCTCGACCCTGCCGCCGGACTTCCAACCCGACGTGAATTTGCGCGACGTGAAGCCGCCCAGATATGATCCGCGCGATCTCTACGGCATCGTGCCCCAGGACGTCCGCGCGCCCTATGATGTGCGCGAGGTGATCGCGCGCATCGTCGACGGCAGCGAATTTCACGAGTTCAAGGCGCTTTATGGCACCACGCTCGTCTGCGGCTTTGCGCATATCTGGGGCATGCCGGTCGCCATCCTCGCCAATAACGGCGTCCTGTTCAGCGAAAGCGCGGTCAAGGGCGCGCATTTCATCGAGCTTGCCTGCCAGCGGCGCATTCCGCTGCTGTTCCTCCAGAATATCTCCGGCTTCATGGTCGGGGGGAAATATGAGGCGGAGGGGATTGCCAAGAATGGCGCGAAGCTGGTGACGGCGGTCGCGACGGCGCAGGTGCCCAAGATCACGCTACTGATCGGCGGAAGCTTCGGCGCGGGAAACTACGGCATGTGCGGCCGGGCCTATCAGCCGCGCTTCCTCTTCACCTGGCCCAATGCGCGCATTTCGGTGATGGGTGGCGAGCAGGCCGCATCGGTGCTCGCCACCGTGCATCGCGACGCCGCCAAATGGTCGCTGGAGGAGGCGGAGGCCTTCAAGGCGCCGATCCGCGAAAAATATGAGCGGGAAGGCAGCCCCTATTATGCCACCGCCCGCCTGTGGGATGATGGCATCATCGATCCGGCGCAGACGCGCGACGTGCTGGGCCTCGCCTTCGCCGCGACGCTGAACGCGCCCATCGCCGAACGGCCGCAGTTCGGCATTTTCAGGATGTGAGGGCAGGATGATCGCTCAGCATGACGAATTGGGGAGATCCTCGTGATCCAGTCTCTTCTCATCGCCAATCGCGGCGAAATCGCTTGCCGGATCATCCGCACCGCCCGGCGGCTGGGCGTTCGCACCGTCGCGGTCTATTCCGATGCCGACGCAGAAGCGCTGCACGTCCGTTCGGCGGACGAGGCGGTGCATATCGGGCCGTCGCCGGTTCGTGTATCCTATCTGTCGGGCGAAAAGATCATCGCTGCGGCCAGGGCCAGCGGCGCAGAAGCGGTTCATCCCGGCTATGGTTTCCTTTCGGAAAATGCCGAGTTCGCGCAGGCTGTCATCGATGCGGGGCTGATCTGGGTCGGGCCGAATCCATCATCCATTACCGCGATGGGCCTGAAGGACGCTGCCAAGGCGTTGATGAACCAGGCGGGCGTGCCGACTACGCCAGGCTATATGGGCGATGATCAGTCGCCCGATCGTCTTCGGTCGGAGGCCGACGCAATAGGTTATCCCGTGCTGATCAAGGCGGTCGCGGGCGGCGGTGGCAAGGGCATGCGCAAGGTCGACAGCGCAGCCGACTTGGCCGACGCGCTGCTCTCCTGCCAGCGGGAGGCGGCTTCGAGCTTCGGTAATGACCATGTGCTCTTGGAAAAATGGATCACCAACCCGCGCCATATCGAAGTGCAGATATTTGGCGACAGTCATGGCAATGTCGTCCATCTGTTCGAGCGCGACTGCTCGCTTCAACGTCGCCACCAGAAGGTGATCGAGGAAGCGCCCGCGCCTGGCATGGACGCTGAAACGCGCGCGGCGGTCTGTAAGGCGGCGGTTAATGCGGCGAAGGCCGTCGACTATGTCGGCGCGGGGACGGTCGAGTTCATTGCCGACGGCTCGGAGGGGCTCAAGGCTGATCGCATCTGGTTCATGGAGATGAACACCCGGCTGCAGGTTGAGCATCCCGTGACCGAGGCGATCACGGGCCAGGATCTTATCGAATGGCAGCTTCGGGTGGCTTGCGGAGAAAAGCTGCCGAAGACCCAGGATGAACTGTCGATCAACGGCTGGGCGATGGAAGCGCGCCTGTATGCCGAAGATCCGGCCAAGGGGTTCCTGCCCTCGATCGGCAGGCTCGAGACATTCGAGCTGGGTGATGAGACTGTCCGGGTCGATACCGGTGTAGAGCAGGGCGCGGAAATATCGTCCTTCTACGACCCGATGATCGCCAAGGTCATCGCGCATGGATGGACCCGCGATGCCGCCCGCTCGGCGCTGGCGCGGGCTCTGGATGAATCCGCCGTCTGGCCGGTCAAGACCAATGCGGGTTTTCTGGTCAAGGCGCTGGAGCATCCCGATTTCGTGGCCGCGCGGCTCGACACTGGGCTGATCGCGCGCGCGGGGGAGGCGCTGATGCCGCCCGCCCGGCCGAGCGACGAAGCGCTGGCGGATGCGGCCGCCAGCCTGTCGCGGGGCGGCGGGCTTGCGGGCTTTCGTCTCAACGCCCCGGTGCGGCGCGAAGGGACATTCCTGCTGGATGGTGAGGCGGTGACGATCGCCTATGATCCGCGTCAGGGCGGCGATGGCGCAGACGATGTGCTGGTGGCGGAAGGCGGGCAGCTATGGCGTCTCGCGCATTGGCGCGCTGGTGGCATGGCGGGCGCGGACGCCTCGGACGGTGTGATCCTGTCGCCGATGCCGGGGCGCATCATCGCCGTCGCCGTGGCGGCAGGGGAGGCCGTGACGAAGGGCCAGAAGTTGTTGACGCTGGAAGCCATGAAGATGGAGCATAGCCTGGTCGCGCCCTTCGACGGCTTGATCGCACAGCTCGACGCCAGCGAAGGCGGGCAGGTGAGCGAAGGCGCGCTGCTGGTGAAGATAGAGAAGGGGGAGGGCGCCTGATGGCGGGCAAGTTTTTCGACCAGTTGCAAGTGGGTGAGACGCTGCGCCACGAAATCCGCCGCACGGTGACGGAGACGGACAACCTCCTCTTTTCAACCATGACCCATAACCCGCAGCCGCTGCACATCGACGCAGAGGCCGCAAAGGCCAGTGAGTTCGGTCAGATCCTCGTCAACGGCACCTTCACCTTCGCCTTGATGATCGGCTTGTCGGTCGGCGACACGACGCTGGGAACGCTGATCGCCAACCTTGGCTATGACAAGCTGGTCATGCCGAAACCCGTCTTCATCGGCGACACGCTCCATGCCGAGACCGAGGTGATGGAGCTGAGGGCCAGCAAGTCCCGCCCCGGCGCGGGCATCGTCACCTTCTCGCATCGCCTGATCAATCAGCGTGGCGAGATTGTGTGCCAATGCCTGCGCATGGCCTTGATCAAGGGCAGCGAGACCTGAGGTCACGCCATTTCCTTGCATCGCCAAATCCCCTTACGGTAGGGAGGCTGCCAGAATAGATCGCAAGTGTGCGATTATCTGCGGCAGGGTTCGCAGGAAGGGCAAGGCGTTTCGGTGATGGCTAAAGCAGATTTTATCGTTGTGGGAACGGGCGCAGGCGGCCTTGCAGGTGCGATATCCGCGAAACTGAACGGCCTGAACCCCATCATCATCGAAAAGGCTTCCAGCTGGGGTGGCACCAGCGCCTTGTCGGGCGGCGGCGTCTGGATTCCCAACAATCACCTCATGAAGCGGGACGGGATCGAAGACAGTTTCGACGCCGCGCTCGCCTATATGGAAGCAACGATCGGCGATGTCGGCCCATCGAGCAGCCGGGAGCGCAAGACCGCCTATCTGAATGTCGGCCCGGACATGGTGCGCGGACTGGAAGCGCAAGGCTTGGGCTGGCGCCGTGCGCCGCGATATCCCGACTATCATCAGGATCAACCCGGCGCGCGCGTGGGCCGCACGCTGGAGGGGGAGAGCTTCGACGGGAAGAAACTGAACGGCTGGCGCAAATCCCTGCGGAGCTCCGGGCTACCCGCGATGGTGATGAGCACTGACGACGCACCCCAAATTCCGACCATGTTCCGCTCGCTCAAGTCATTTTCCGCCGCGATGCGCATGATGGGACGGACAGCGATCTGGCGGGTCCGGGGGCGCGACCCGCTTTCGATGGGCTCTACGCTGGTCGCGCAGCTGATGGCGATCGTCCAGAGGCTGGAGATCCCCGTGCTGCTCGACACGCCGCTCAAGTCCCTGATCCAGGACGGCGACCGGGTCGTGGGCGTCGTGGCGGGAGAGGGGGCCGCCGAGCAGCGGATCATGGCCCCGCACGGCGTCTTGCTCGCGACGGGCGGCTTTGCCAAGAACAGCAGCTATCGCAAGCAGTTTCAGGACGTGGATGGCCGATGGAGCCCGGCCAGCCCTGACGATACGGGCGACGGCCAGCAGATCGGGGCGCAGGCTGGAGCTGATCTCGCGTTGATGGACGCTGCCACCTGGTATCCGGTTTCGATCCTGCCTGATGGCACGATCAATGTCGGCATCTGGGAGCGTACGCTGCCCGGATCGATCATCGTCGATGCGTCGGGCCAACGCTACACGAATGAAGCGGCGTCCTATGTAAATGCAGGCCGCGCCATGCTGGACCGTGACAAGAGCGTTAGCGCGGTGCCAAGCTGGCTGATCTTCGACAACCGCTACCGCAGCCGCTATTTCTTTGGATCCACGCCCCCCGGTGTGAACGGCGAATTCCTGAAGAGCGGTTTCTTCATCAAGGCGCCGACGCTCGACCAACTGGCGGAGAAATGCGGGATCGACGCGGCCGGACTGAACCGCACGGTGCAACGGGTAAATGCCATGGCGCAAACAGGGGTCGATGAAGATTTCGGGCGTGGCGACAATGTCTACGATCAATATTATGGTGATCCGCGCAACCGGCCCAACCCGTCATTCGGCCCCATCGACCAGGCACCATATTACGCCACCCGCTTTTATCCGGGCGATCTCAGCACCAAGGGCGGATTGATGGCGGACGAACATGCCAGAGTGCTCCGCGCGGATGGCAGCGTGATCGAAGGACTTTACGCCGTTGGCAACTGCGCCGCACCGGTAATGGGCAGGACCTATCCGGGGGCAGGGGCGACGCTGGGCCCCGCCATGGTGTTCGCCTGGATCGCCGGCAAGCATGCCGCTGCAAAGGTCGGGTAAGCTTCTCGCCGATCCATGGCGGCCCTCCACCGCCCGCGCGGATTACCCGATCATCATCAGGCTGGCGTTGCCACCGGCGGCCGTGGTGTTGATCGATATCGACACTTCTTCAAGCAGCCAGTCGCAATGATAGGCGAGCGGTCGGTCCTGATCGGCCGCATGCACCGATATGATCGGACCGGGCATCGCCGCTGCTTCCGCCACCGCCTGAGCCACCGCATTTGCGTCTCCCTCCACCAGGACGACGGAACAGGTGCCGTCTCCGGTGTCTGAAAATTGAGCGGCGACATTGGGCGGCAGATCGGCAGGCAGCGCCTCTGTCACCACGCCCCGGTTGCCGGTCGCCAGCACCGCCGCCATCTGTTCGAACAAGCCGTGCGGCGTCTTGGGCTTCATCCCTATCTGGCCACGGGGGTGGAGGCTGTAAAAGTTGCTCTCCCCCACTGGTCCCGGCAGCGTCAGTTCTGTTCCCAAGGCGGAGGCAGCGGCATAGTCGCGGGCTTTCGCCGCGCAGCCCCCTTCTCCCTTCGCATCCAGCCAGTTGGCGAACGCATGGATCGGCGAAGCGGGATGCTGTGCCCGGTGATGCGAGGCGGGCGGCCGGGCCACCAGCCGGTTGAGGTATAGCGGTCCGCCCGCCTTCGGGCCTGTCCCGGACAATCCCCGCCCGCCGAACGGCTGGACGCCCACGATCGCGCCGATCATATTGCGGTTCACGTAGAGATTGCCCGCCTTCACGCGCGCCGTGACATGCGCGCTGGTCTCATCCAGCCGGGTGTGCAGGCCAAAGGTCAGCCCATAGCCCGTCGCGTTGATCGCATCGATCAGCGCGTCCAGCCGCTCGCGCCGGAAACGCACCACATGCAGGACGGGCCCGAAAACTTCCTGTTCGAGCTCCGCGATACTGTCGATCTCTATGATGGTCGGCGCGACGAAGGTGCCATATGCCGCTTCTGCAGGAAGGGTGAGTTGATCGACACGCGCCCCGCGCTCGCGCATCTTTGCGATATGCTTCTCGATCCCGGCCTTCGCTTGCCCCGTGATCACCGGACCGATGTCGACCTTCAACGCATCCGGTCGGCCAACGCGCATCTCGCGCAGCGCACGCTTCAGCATGAGGAGGATGCGATCGGCCACCTCCTCCTGAAGGCAGAGGACGCGCAGCGCGGAGCAGCGCTGGCCAGCACTGTCGAAAGCCGAAACCAGCACGTCCGCCACGACTTGTTCTGCAAGAGCGGACGAGTCGACGATCATCGCATTCTGTCCGCCTGTTTCAGCGACCAGGGGGATGGGCCGTCCGGCAGTGGAAAGCCGCTTGGCAAGCTCACCCTGAATCAGCCGCGCGACAGCGGTAGACCCGGTGAACATGACGCCTGCGGTGTCCGGCGCGGCCACCAGGGCACTGCCCAATGCCCCATCGCCGGGGGTCAGCTGAAGGGCGTGGGCCGGCACCCCCGCCTCATGCAGCAGGCGCACTGCCTCTGCCGCAATCAACGGGGTTTGTCCCGCCGGTTTGGCGAGCACCGGATTGCCCGCGACGAGGGCGGCAGAGACTTGCCCGGTGAAGATCGCCAAGGGGAAATTCCACGGGCTGATGCAGATGATCGGCCCTAAAGGCCGTTGTTCCACTCCGAAGTTCGTCCGTGCCTGCACCGCATAATAGCGCAGGAAATCGATGGCTTCGCGCACCTCGGCGATGGCATTGGGCAGCGACTTTCCCGCCTCGCGGATCAGCAGGCCGAGCAGGATCGGCATGCGCGCCTGCATCGCGTCGGCGGCGCGCTCCAATATCGCGGCGCGCTCTTCCACAGGCTTGCCGCCCCAGTCCGACGACGCGGCATGGGCGACTAGGGCGGCGGCATCTTCGGCAGCCAGTTCCACGACCGTGCCGACCATGTCCCGATGATCGGCGGGGTTGACGATTGCGCGCGGCTTGCCTGAACCGAAAGTCGGCGCTGCCGCCCAGCCTGTCTCTGCGCTTTCCACAAGGGCCTGCGACAGTGCGGCGAGCGTTGCCTCGTCGCTTAAATCAAAGCCCGCCGAATTGCGCCGATCAGGATAGATATGAGCAGGCAACGCGATCTGGTGATGCCTGGCTCCTGGGTCGGGCATGGCGCGGACCAGTTCGGCCGGATCCGCGATCAAATCTTCCAGCCGAACCGTCGGGTCACCAATGCGGTGAACAAAGGAGGAGTTGGCGCCATTTTCAAGCAGGCGGCGGACAAGATAGGCCAGGAGCGTCTCGTGCGTGCCCACCGGCGCATAGATGCGGCACGGGCGGTCGAGCTTCTCCTTGCCCACCACTTGCTCGTATAGCGGCTCTCCCATGCCGTGCAGGCATTGAAACTCATATTGGCCGATGCTGAAATCCGGCCCCGCGATGCGGTAGATGGTCGCGAGCGTCTGGGCATTATGCGTTGCGAACTGCGGGGAGACGGCATCGGGCGCCGCAAGCAGCTTTTGCGCGCACGCAATATAGGCGACGTCGGTGTGCAGCTTGCGCGTGTAGACCGGAAAGTCGGCAAGGCCATCCACTTGGGCGCGCTTGATTTCCGCGTCCCAATAGGCGCCTTTCACCAATCGGACCATCATGCGCCGCCCGGACTGCCGGGCAAGGTCGATGATCCAATCGATGACGAACGGGCAGCGCTTGCCATAGGCCTGGATGACGAAGCCCAAACCGTCCCATCCGGCAAGGTCGCTATCGACTGCCAGGCTTTCGAGCAGATCGAGAGAAAGCTCCAGCCGGTCCATCTCTTCGGCATCGATGTTGAGCCCGATGTCATAGCTTTTGGCGAGCAGGGCGAGCTGCCTGACGCGGGGCAGCAGTTCCCCCATGACCCGTTCGGCCTGTGCACGGACATAGCGGGGATGAAGCGCGGACAGCTTGATCGAAATGCCGGGGCCTTCATACACGCCGCGCTTGCCTGCCGCCTTTCCGATCGCGTGAATGGCGCGCTCATAGTCGGCAAAATAGCGGTCGGCATCCGCAGCGGTCACCGCCGCCTCACCCAGCATGTCGTAGCTGTAGCGAAAACCCTGGGCCTCCAGGTTCCGCGCGCGTTTCAACGCTTGCGCAATCGTCTCCCCGGTGACGAACTGTTCGCCCATCATCCGCATGGCAAGGTCGACGCCACGGCGGATCACCGGCTCCCCCGCGCGCGCCACAAGACGCGTCAGCGCCGCGCCGAGCCCACGGTCATCGACGCTGCCGACCAGCTTGCCCGTGACCACCAGTCCCCATGTGGCCGCATTGACGAACAGCGACTTGCCGCCGCCCACATGGGCGCTCCAGTCGCCGCCAGCCAGCTTGTCGCGGATCAGCGCGTCCCGGGTCGCGTCGTCGGGAATACGCAGCAGCGCTTCGGCCAGGCACATGAGCGCAACGCCCTCTTCGCTCGATAGCGAATACTCCTGCACCAGCGCTTCTACACCGCTGCCTCTATGGTTGGCTCGCAGCGTGGTCACCAATTGCCGAGCCATTTGCCTGATCGCCTCGCGGTCCGGGCCGCCCAAAGTTGCGGCCTCAAGCAGCGGCGCCACGCACGCCGCTTCGTCACGGCGGTAGGCGGCGGTGATCGCTTGCCGAAGCAAGCCTTGAGGGCGGATCGGGGGGGCGAAGGCTTTGAAGACGGCGGACTGGGACATGGCAAGCGAGTTATCCAAAGACCTGATATGGACAGTTGGCACAGGCTTTCGGTTCCCGGCAAGCAACTCGGGCCATCATCCCATCAACGGCAAGCTTTGCGCCTGTGATCGCGAGCGTGTAGCTATTTGGCGTCAGGCAAAAACATGCCGCGCGAAGGAGGAGAGGCCAGTGGCTGAGTGGCGGCATCATTGGGCACAGATCAATGGCCTCACCATGCATTATGTCGAGCAGGGCCAAGGTCCGTTGGTGGTGCTGGCGCACGGCTTTCCGCATAGCTGGTTCAGCTGGCGTCACCAGATCGCAGCCATAGCCGCCGCGGGATATCGCGTCGTCGCCTTCGACCTGCGCGGCATGGGACAGACAAGCGCCCCGATCGAACCGGAAGCCTATGACGTTGAGCATACGGTCGGAGATCTCGTCGGCTTGCTCGACCACCTTGGCGAGGAGCGGGCCGTCTTTGCCGGATTGGATTTCGGCCTCTTCGCCATTTACGACATGGCCTATCATTGGCCCGAACGCATGCGCGCGATCATTGGGCTGGGCAATCCGGCATGGCCTCACGAACCGGACTGCTCACCCCTGACGTCCGCCCGCGATCTTGGGCAGAAGCATTTCTACCACATCGACTATTTCACCCGCCAGCCCGGCGTGGCGGAGGCTGCGCTTGATGCAGAACCGCGCGAGTTTCTGAAGCGGGTCTTTTACGCGCTCTCTGGCGATTATCACTATATCGACGTCTGGAAGCATCCGCCCGGAACCTCCTATCTCGATGCCCTGCCCGAAGCGCCGCCCCTGCCATGGCCGTGGCTGAGCGAGCTGGAGCTTGAGTTCTTCGTGAACGACTATGCGCGATCGGGCTTTCTGGGCGGGCTCAACTGGTATCGCGCCATGGACCTGCGCTGGGCCTATCGCCGCAAGTTCGAGAATATCTCGAACCCCGTGCCCTTCTATTTCCTGACCAGCGAGAATGATACCGACATGGAGGCTTTCCATGGGGACGATCCGCTGGCGAAATTGCCGAGCCAATATGCCGACCTGCGCAGCGTCAAGATCCTGCCCAAGGCGGGCCATATGCTTCAGATGGAAAGGGCCGCCGAAGTCAGCGCCAGCATGGTCGAGTTCCTGGCCGATATCGCCAGCTCGGATGGCTAAGGTGCTGGAGTTAGCAACATACGCCGCCCCGGTTTGACTCGGGGCGCTGCGGCATGCAATGAACCGGTCATGCATTCACGCAGTGATCATGTGCGTTTTCGCTACCAGGGGGGTCAGCTTCTCGCGGGCATCTAGCCCCGGGTTACGGCGCGTCATGCCCCGGGCCCGGGGCAAATCGGTAGATTGCAGCACACCGGGAAGGTGTGCGCTCGGTCCTCTCGAAAGCCAGCGCCATGACCAGACCTTTAAGCCGGGGAAACCCGCCAGTTTATTTCATCGATTCCGAAGCCGATAGCCTGTCCAACCTGGCCTTGGGCGTCGCCAACAGCATGCCCGACGTCAGCGACCTGCTGCTGAGAGAAATCACGCGCGCGAAGGTGCAAGCCCCCTCGCGCATAGCGGCAGATGTCGTCACCATGCATTCGACCGTCGAATTTGTGGACGAGGCGAGCGGCGCTGATCGCACCGTTCAGATCGTCTATCCGGCCCAGGCGGACATCAGCGCCGGCCGCATTTCCATCCTGACGCCCATTGCTGCCGGGTTGATCGGCCTGCGCGAGGGGCAATCGATCGAATGGCCCGACCGCGACGGCCGCACCCGGACGCTCACGGTCGTCAGGGTGACGCAACCCACCCGCATCTGATGCATCCCCAAAGAGGAGAGAAGACATTGCCCCGCATCGACGAGAAGCTCCTGCCGATATTCGAAGACGTGCTCCGGCGGAATGCCGGTGAAACGGAATTCCATCAGGCTGTCGAAGAAGTGCTGGAAAGCCTGGGGCTCGTCGTCGCCAAGCATCCTCAATATATGGACAACGCCCTGATCGAACGCATCTGCGAGCCGGAACGCCAGATCATCTTCCGCGTGCCCTGGGTTGATGACAAGGGGCAGACCCACATCAATCGCGGCTTTCGCGTGCAGTTCAACTCGGCGCTTGGCCCCTATAAGGGCGGCCTGCGGTTCCACCCTTCGGTCAATGTCGGGATCATCAAGTTCCTAGGCTTTGAGCAGACCTTCAAGAACGCGCTGACAGGCCTGCCCATCGGTGGTGGCAAGGGCGGATCGGACTTCAATCCGCGCGACCGCTCGAATGGCGAAATCATGCGTTTCTGCCAGTCCTTCATGACCGAACTCTACCGCCACCTCGGCGAATATACTGACGTTCCGGCCGGCGACATCGGCGTCGGCGCGCGAGAGGTCGGCTATCTCTTCGGCCAATATAAGCGCCTCACCAACCGCTATGAAGCAGGCGTACTGACCGGCAAGGGCCTGATCTATGGCGGTTCCCGCGCGCGCACCGAAGCGACCGGCTATGGCACCGTCTATTTTGTCGACCAGATGCTCAAGACCCGTGGCGAAAGCCTGGAAGGAAAGCGGGCGGTTGTTTCCGGCTCGGGCAATGTCGCCATCTACGCCATCGAAAAGATCAAGGAGTTCGGCGGCAAGGCCGTCGCCTGTTCGGATTCCTCCGGCTACATCGTCGACGATGAAGGCATTGACCTCGACTTGCTCAAGGAGATCAAGCTCGTTCACCGCGATCGCATTTCAGAATATGCGCGGCGCAAGGGGTCGGGCGCTCATTTCGTCGAGCAAGGCGTCATCTGGGACGTGCCATGCGACGTCGCGCTTCCTGCCGCTACGCAGAACGAGCTCAATGGAAAAGACGCCGCCACCCTGATCCGCAACGGCATCGTGGCAGTGGCGGAGGGCGCGAACATGCCCTGCACCCCGGAAGCGGTTCGCCTGTTCCAGAATGCGGACATCCTGTTCGGGCCCGCAAAGGCGGCCAATGCAGGGGGCGTTGCCACGTCCGCGCTGGAAATGCAGCAGAATGCCTCCCGCGACAGCTGGACCTTCGAAGAAACCGAAGCCCGCCTCGCCGCGATCATGCGGCGCATTCATGACAGCTGCGCGGAAACCGCCGACGAATATGGCGCGCCCGGCAATTACGTCCTTGGCGCGAACATCACCGGCTTCGTCCGCGTCGCCGAAGCGATGGAGGCGATGGGCGTGATCTGATCGGGGCGCATGCTTTCCGCCGGAGCCCGAACGTGCATAGGTTCGGGACTGGCGGAAAGAGCGTGCGCCGTCAGGACTTCCGGTCGCGATGGAATTGCACGCCCAGTTGCAGGCTCTCGGCTATGCGGTCGGCCTTCTCCTGAAAGATCGCCGCCGCGTCCGGGGCCAGCAATTCGCTGCTCGTCTGCCGCCACAGCGCCAACCATCGGTTGAAATTATCGGCTGTCATATGGGGCTCGTGCCGGACATGTGCGACCATCGGCTGCCCTTTGTAACGGCCGGTGCCCAGCATTACCGATGACCAGAAAGCCTTCAGCTTCTCCAGGTGAAGCGGCCAGTCGTCGATCGCCTGATCGAATATCGGACCAAGCACCGCGTCGGCGCGCACCCGTTCGTAAAAGGCCGGGACGAGGCGGCCGATATCCTCTTCGCTTATCTTGCTCATCTACCGGCTACGACAGGGGCCGTCTTTCAGTCACAGGAAATGGCGGCATTGCGCAACTCGTAGCCGGTGACCAGCGGATTCCAGGTTAGCGTGGGTGCGCGGTCCAGCTTCAGGCCCGGCACCTGCAACAGCTGTTCCAGGAAAATGCTGCTCTCCTGCAGCGCGACCTGCGCGCCGGGGCAGCGATGTTCGCCATCGCCGAAGGAAAGGCCCGCATTGCCATATTTGGCGCTGACCTCCCGGCCGGGCACCAGTTCGCATGGCCGATCGCCAAAGGCCGCCATGTCCGTATTCGCCGCGCGGACATCGACGGCGACGGCAGCGCCGGCTGGCGCGGCCGCGACCGTTCCATCATCCGGCACACGGCGGTAAAGATAGCCCACGACCGGCTCGAGCCGCAGCAATTCCTCCAACAGGGCGATCTTGCCCTTCTCATCGGCAGCGAGGAAGGCGGCCTTCAATTCCTCTCGCTCCAGCATGTGCCAGGCGGCCATCACGATGAACTCGCGCGTCGTCGCCATGCCAGCCGCGCCGTAGACGAGGCACTCGGTCAATATCTCCCGGCCATTATAGCCTTCGTCGATCAGGTGGGAGATGACATCGTCCCGCCGCTGCCTGCGCCGGGCGCGGATCGCCGGGGCGACATCACGATAATAGAAGGACAGGACCCGATATTGGGCCTGCGCGAATTTGATCAGCGATGCCACCTTGTTCGGGTGCGGCCGGAAGTCGCCGGTAAAGAACACGTCCAATCTGCGGGCGAGCCCCCTGGGGTCGCTGTCGGTCAGGCCAACGATTTGGCTCGCGACCGCGACGGCCAACTCTAGGCTTAGCTGGTCCAGATAGCCCGTCTTGTCCTTCGCGAACCGAGACACGAGCTGGTCGCTGAGCTTGACCATCAGCTCGCGATAATGGGTCGTGACAATCCGCGGCGTGAAGAAGCGCGCCGTGGCGCTGCGCTGCACGCGATGGGCTTC
>JAEZCS010000181.1 GCA_023433445.1 Pseudomonadota bacterium
GGCGCTTTCCCCGTTTCCTGGCGAAGGGCATCATCCTCCATCCTGACGATGATGCTCCCTGCGATGGCCAGGATCGCTGCCATGATCAAATGGCTCCGGCCTCTTCTGAAGCCCTTTTTCCAGTTCATCCTGCCTCTCCCTCCGTCGGCCGCCAAAGGGCTGCCCGGACCATGATCGACATGCCCAGAATGTTGTTGAGGCCCCACAGACCGTTGGCGATCAGGCCACCCAACGTGTAATTGCCGACGCCCATCCACAGCGCCACCGCTGCCCAGCAGAAGGCGACGAAGGTCCCGATCATCAAGGCCAGCTGCGGCCAGACCAGGTGCAGATAGTGGCCGTCCTGCCGATCCTTCGGCGTGACGGGGAATTTGATCTTCTGCTTGCGAACCACCGCCCAGAGAGCCTGGAGCGATATCGGGAAGGATGCCATATAGCTGACCTTCCCCTTATAGCCCGAAATCCCCCAGGTCCCGAACATGATGGCAAGCTCGGTGACGATCAGGAACGGCAGTGCCCGGCCGAAAAAATCGCCCGTATATGCGGAAACCGGCGCGATGGCGGTCATCAGGTAAACGATCGGCGCCAACAGGAAGACAAGGTTCCAGAGCGCGCCCATATAGGACCAGAAGGTCGTCAGATACATGAGCCGCTGGCCGAGCGACAAGCCCTTGGCCGTCACCGGATTGTCATGGAAGAAGATGTCTAGGCTTCCGCCTGCATATTTGAACCGCTGGATGCTCCAGCTGAGCAGGTCCTGCGGCGAGAGCATCTTCGATTCCACATGCGGGTGAAGCACGGATTTCCAGCGCCGCTCGCGATCCTGATGCAACACGATCGTGGTGTAGATGTCCTCGGAAACATGGAATTTATAGGGCGTCAATTCCTCCGCCTGCGCGGCTTGCCACCGGGCGAGCGCTTGCGTCGCCGGATCGGCGCGGCGGCGGACGAGCTTGGCAATGCGCGACTTTGTCTCCCCCGAAGCATGGGCGATGGCATCGGCATAGGCGCGAAGCGCGACGAACATGACGGCCTCGCGTCGATGTATCGATCCCGCCCCACAGCAGAAGGCAGCGTTATAGGCGTTGCGGCGCCGCTGGATGACGTCGAAGAAAAGCTGCGGATCGTTGACGAACGGGTCTTCGCCTATGCGTATCTCGCCGACGAGCCCTTCCACCGCTCCGCCGATTGCGCGGCCCAGCCCGCCCAGCTTGCGGCCCATCCAATCCTTCAGTCGCTCGCCTTCCGGCAGGTCGTAGAACCAGTGCGGCGTCTGGACGAAAGCGACGTCGGGATCGCGGAAATATCCAAGCGTCCGCTCCAGCATCGTTGGAAATGGCCGGGTATCGGCGTCGCAGATCACGATGAAATCGCCGCTCGTCCGCTCCATCGCGTTGCGCAGATTGCCGGCCTTGAACCCCACATTATTGTCGCGGCTGATATAGTTGACGCCTTCCTCGTCCGCGACCTGCCGCATCGTCTCGCGGCGGCCGTCGTCGAGTATGTGCACCTTCACGTCGATGGGATGAGGGTAGTGCACGGCTTTCGCATCGCGAATGCTGAGCCGCACCAGCTCCTCATCCTCATTATAGGTCGCGATGAAGATATCGACCGAAACGGGCCGGTCATCATCATTGCCCGTCGATCCCACGCATTCGCTGGTCCGCGCTGGCGGGTCCCGCAGCGGATAGTCCTTCACCTTCCACAGGTTGAGCGTGAAGAGAAGGAGCCCGAAATAGGCGCATGTCTCCGCGACCACCAAAGGGATGGAGAACCACAAGGCGTCCCAATTCAGCGACGCCGTCCAGCGCCAGAAGATGTAGCGCGCGCCCAGCAACAGCATCAGCAGTGCCAGCGCCTGCCAGACCAGCTCGATCAATCGCGAATGAGGCAGCGGCTCTGGCGGTCGTCGATCCTCAAAGCGACTGAAATAGAAATCCACGGGCTTCCTTCCGGTTTCTCCGGTTCATTCCGGCGCTTCGCTCGCCAGACCCAGCAATAAGGGCGAGGAGGAGGCGCTAAGGAATGAGCATGCAACATAAGACGTTGTAAAGCCGAAATTGTTTCTGGTTCATTCGTTCCGTGACACTGATCCCGCTTCGCGATCAGCCTGCAGACTGAGGATGAGCCAACGACCCAAGGCGACGGGGAAGGGGGCCAGCGGACGTACTCGGAGTGCGATCTGTGGAGGATCTACGGTCGTACGCTCAGCGAAGCCGAGGGACCGATACCGGTGCCCTGGCAAGTCGGGCGGCGGCGAATTCTGTTCGCGGGTCTGGGGAACATGGTGCGGTTGACCGACAAGCCTGTCTGCGTGACCAAAAAAAGGGTATCAATACAAAGGACGGCAAACAGCGCATCCGCTACATCGATGCGCTTCTGGCCGACCTTCCTCGGCGTACCACCTCCCAATAGTCCGCTGTCTGCAAACGAGTTGTTGTTGGCATAATCCGTCAGTCCGCACATGATGGCATAGTTAGACGCTGCATGGCGCGGCGTTCATCGCTGTAAATCCTTGGCCTGTTACCGGAGTTTGACTGCAATTAAGACAGGACAATCGCTCAGGGACCGGATGCGCAATGCGGTGCGCGAGGAATTGCGAGAGACGGCCTTTGCGATGTTCCTGGAAAGCAGCTTCGAAGCGTTTACATAGCGCAGATCGATGCACGGGCCGGCGTGTCGCAGCGGACCTTCTTCCGCTATTTCGCCAACAAAGAGGACGTCCTGCTCGAATGGTTTGACCGTTAGGCGCTGTCATCTATAATGCGATACGTAGAGCGTCGACAGACCTTACACCCTTTGAAGTCGCGCGTCGTGCGATGGTGCGGGCGGCAAGTCTTGCCGATGACTCTCTTGAGGAGCGTCGTCGCGACATCCTGGTTTTGGAACTGGTGATGACGTCACCAAGACTGCGTGCGGGCTTGGCCGAACGGCGGCGTATATGGGAGGCCGAGATCGGGCGCCTCCTCGCCGAGCGGATGGGCAGTTCGTTCGACGATGACGTCCGGCCAGCCCTGCTAGCGTCTGCGGCCGTGAGCTGCGCGGTCACGGCATTGGTCTGGAGCATGGGCACGCGCGGACGAAAGGGTTTGGCCGCCGCGACCGCAGACGAGGCATTCGCGGCTCTGCAACAGCTTGTCGCTAAGGAGACAGCCTAGCACAGGGGCTGCCGAGGCCGCCCTTCGAGGCTCTTGTCTTCTCATGCTATACCTGACGCTTCCGCTGTTCTTGGGCGGTTTTCGTGGTGATGCGGGGAAGTAGAACTGCCCGTGCTGATTTCGCGCGAAATGATGTCGAGGCCTAAGGCTATTCGCCTCAGGTCTGCGAAATTACATCATTCCTGGGAGATATTCATCTGGTCGCTGTGGGAAGTCAGGCTCGGCTTCCGGTGCCCTGGGTCTAGTTAGGAAGGTCGATATGGATCACGTCCGCAAAGTCTTCCGGTTCCTTGGTTCCCGATTGGCCGCTGGAGAAAAGGCCGCGCTGGTCACAGTGACTGCGGTTACTGGTTCGTCGGTACGGAACGCCGGTGCGCATATGGCTGTAGCCGTGGATGGCACCTTCGTCGGTTCATTGACAGGCGGATGTATCGAGGCGGCAGTCGTGAGCGAAGCTCGCGAGGCGATTCGAGAGGGGCGAGCGCGGCGCCTTTATTATGGAGCTGGATCCCCGATCATTGACATCCGCTTGCCATGCGGCGGAGCCGTGCATCTGCTGATCAGCCCCATAACGGAGCTTGAGTGGTGCGGGGATGTGCTCGGCGCCTTTGATCGGCGTGAGGAAGCGCTCCTGACGTTGGTGGACGATGACGGAGAGGTTGTGCGCTTGCGGCATGCACCGCCGCTTAGCATGGCGGTGCTTGGCTATGGTGAGGCTACCGGGTCGCTCGCCCAACTTGCGCTCAACATGGGCGCGGACCTTTCGCTCTGGTCGCCGGATCGGGAATTGTGTCTCAGGTTCGGGAATGATGCGACGTTTCTGAAGAGCCACAGTGATCGCCTGTCCTTTACCGGCGATCGGTGGACGGCCGTTTCCATGCTGTTTCACGATCACGATTGGGAAGCGGGGTTGCTACGGCAGGTTCTGGATCAGCCGAGTCTGCTGATCGGCGCGATGGGCAGCCGCGCTACCCACGCTGCGCGGGTGTCGCTGTTGGCTGAACTCGGTGTGCCTGAAGTTGAAATCAGCCGGATCAAGTCCCCCATCGGCCTGATACATTCCTCGCGGGATCCCGACACGCTTGCGCTTTCCGCCTTTGTCGAAGCTGTGGACGCGTATAACAGAACCCTGCCGTCACGACTGGATGATCAGGCGCTGTAGTGCCATCATGAGAGAAAGCGCGATCGCAAATTCCTCGCCAAAGCGTTTTCATCAGACAGTATCCAGCAAACATTGGTTCTAAGGATGCATTTAATTTGCCATAATCGCCTAATTGCTCTGCCTCCCGCTGCATTAGTTCTGTTCATCCTGGGTTTAGACAAGACGGAGCGAACGGAAAGCTGCGGTAAGTTGTTGAACCAATTCACCTCCCTAGCGCTGTGCACTCACCTAATGCGATGCATCAGGACAATGACAGAAGGAGAGCATTATGCGCAAAGGAACGATTATCGCTACTCTGGCCGCCGCGGGCCTGCTTGGGACGAGCGCCATTGCTCAGACGACAGCGGGCGGTGGCGTGTCGGCGTCTACCCCTCAAGGCTCGGTGGCTGGTGGCGCGACTGCCGGCAGCATGGATCATGCTCCGGGCAAGCACAAGGCAAAGCGCCATGATCGTGAGAATCGTCGCGACCGCGCAACCTCCAATTCGGCAACGACCTATGGTTCGGGCACAATCTACACCGATCGTGATCGTGCGACCGGTGGCGTAACGGCCGGCGGTTCGGCTAGCGGCACGGGTTCGCAGAGCACCTCGACTTCGATCGATGCCTATGGATCCACGGATCGCAATGGTTCAACCGGCGAGGTGTATGGTGACTCCACAGCGGATTCCATCAACCCCACCCGTTGATTTTCTTCCCACCTTTTGGGGACAACGATGCTTGTCCCCGAGAAAGGTGTCACCATGGGACCAATCATCATGATGATCGCGGCGGCAGCAGGTGCTCCGTCTTCGGACGGAACCTGCCGTCGCACCCATATATTCGCTGATGGCCGTGTGGAAACCACTGTCGTGGCCGATGAGGGACAAGGGGCTTCGAGTGCATCGAGCAGTCCGCATGGCGCGAGTGCGTCGTCGCACGTCAGTGCCTCTTCTTCATCGGCGGGCGGGTCCAGGACATCGTCCAGCGCGTCTAGCTCGGCTGATGGTGCCGGACGATCCATGACAGTGACGCGCGGACCGGAAGGATGCCGGATCATCCTCGACGAGCGACCGGAAAGGAACGAATGATGATGCGAACGATAGCAGTAATTCTCGCCTCGGCCTGTCTGGCTGGCGCGGGCGGCGTATCCGCGCAGACCAATAGCGCGGCTTCCCAATCCTCCACCCCGACGACTGGCGACGTGTCCGCTGGCACCTACGGGTCGGGTACAACGGACGCAAACAGTGTCGGCGTATCGGGCGGCGGCACCGCCACGGCCGCGGATGGCGGCACGGCGACCACGGACTCGCGCGCCAAGTTCAATGACAACATGGCGCGACAACGCTCCGTCGCCACCGCGCGTGATGATGACGAGCGGGCGCGGTCGATGACCAACACCCATGTGCGCAAGGATGGGCAGGTTCGATCCCGTTCCATGTCGATCTACAAGGAGCGTGGCGAAAAGCCTGTGATCGATCGCCAAACGACCACATCCAAATAACCGGGGATATGCGCGCAGGGC
This sequence comes from Pseudomonadota bacterium, assembly GCA_023433445.1. Lineage (GTDB taxonomy): Bacteria > Pseudomonadota > Alphaproteobacteria > Sphingomonadales > Sphingomonadaceae > Sphingobium. The sequence goes on from JAEZCS010000181.1 coordinate 5,824, forward strand.
AGCCGCAAGGACGTGCCCTGCGCAGCACCTTTCCGGACGCTGACCGTCGGCTGGGCAGACCCGTCACTTCCGGCGCGCCAGAGCCAGGCTCTTGAAATCGCGGATCAGCTGGCGATGACTGGCGCCATGCCAGCAAGACCCCGCTGTCCACGCTTGACCTTCCCCCCCTAAAATCTGCAGAGACGCACGACATTCAGGGCGGGATCAAAAGCCGTGGCGCGAGGGGATGAGCAAGTGAGCAGCGAACCAACTGTCGAAGCAGGCGGCAGGACCAGTTTGCGGCAGAGCCATATCGCACTTGGCATATTCCTCCTCGCTTACATCCTGTCCTTCGTCGACCGGCAGATTTTGAGCCTGATGGTCGAGCCCATCAAGCAGGATCTGGGGCTGAGCGATCTGCAGGTCGGCTTGTTGCAAGGGCTTGCCTTCGCCATCCTTTACGCGGTTGTCGGCATCCCTATCGGGATGCTGGCCGACAGGATCAGCCGCCGCCGGATCATCGCGGCAGGCGTATTATTCTGGAGCGCCTGCACCGCCCTTTGCGGCTTCGCGGGGAGCTATGCGCATCTGTTTGTCGCTCGGATGGGCGTGGGCCTGGGAGAAGCGTCGCTCTCCCCTTCCGCCCATAGCTGGCTGAGCGATGCCTATCCGCCTGCGCAGCTTTCGCGGGCGATGGCCATCTATAATCTCGGCATCACGATCGGCGGTGGGCTCGCGCTTCTGGTGGGTGGCGCAGTAGTCGACATGGTGGCTGCGCGGGGCGCGCTTTTCGTGCCCGGCATTGGGCCCATGCCTACATGGCGCGCGGCATTCATTCTGGTGGCGCTGCCTGGACTGCTGGTGACGGCGCTTATTTTCCTCGCGCGCGAACCTTCGCGCCGGGCTGGGTGGGTGAGCACGGGCATGCCGTTTCGCGCCGCGCTGTCCCACCTGCGCGCCCATTGGCGGACGTTCGCGGCGATCTACGGCAACTCCACATTGCTGGGGGTCATGGGCTATGGCCTGATGGCCTGGTATCCGACGCTGCTGATCCGGACATTCGGCATGACGCCGGGGCAGGCATCGCTCCGCCTTGGCCTGATCTACCTGTTTCTTGGAAGCGCCGGCTCGCTGGTTGGCGGCTTCACAGCGGAAAGGCTGTCCCTGAAAGGCGTTCGTGATGCGAATTTGCGGATGACGATGATCCTCGCCTCCCTGTGCCTGATACCGGCGGTCCTGGCGCCGATCATGCCGTCAGCGACGCTGCTGCTGCTGTTCTTTTCGCTGCTGACCTTTTGTTTCAACGGTTATTTCGGCTGCTCGCTTGCCGCTATTCAGCTTGCAACGCCGCCAAGCATGCGGGCAACGGGCGCTGCTCTGTTCCTCCTTGCCAATAGTTTGGTGGGGCTTTCGCTCGGGACGGCCATCGTCCCGTTGATCGATAGCGCCTTGTTTGGCGGACAGGGGCAGATCGGCCCCGCGCTCGCGACAGTGGGTTTCTGTGCATCGCTTTTTGCTGCCTTCGCCGCCTGGTCCGGGCTGCGCAGCTATGCGGCGACGAGCGAGGCGGTAGCGCGCGGCTGATCGAAAATTTGTTCGCCTTGGTCGGTGCTATTTCTGATTATAGCCTTAGTTATAGCAGGCTCCAGAACGCCCCTGTTAACGGGGTGTTTCAACATATTAACCATCGAAACAGTGACTTTGCCTTAGCTCTGACCAAGGAACCTGACGGCCAGGACGGCGGTTGGCTGCACGCAGGTTATCCTGCAGTGCGACCCAAACTGCCCTGCCTTCTGACCGGAAGGTAGGGCTCTTTGTGGCCGTAGGCGTTCAGGCCACCGGGCGTAAATAGTCAGGCAGTTCATCGGCCGAGTAATCGCGGCACTCGATCCGGGGCGAAGCGCTGTAGGTGCTGAAATGTTCGAGCGGCATGGCCGAACCGCAGAAGGTGCATTCGGCAGTCATTCGTCCAATGATCCACTGTTGCCGGTCACATCCGGGACAATGATTGGGCTCATCCTGCCGGTACAGAGGTGAATAGCTGTAGGTGGCCGACCAGCCTGTCGCGCTTTCCATCCGCATTGATTTGCCTCGTTTTTTTACGACCTATCAATGTAACGGAATGCGCGACGTTCAGTTGCATGTGTCTTGCCGCAGATCATGCACTATCCTGATCCGGTTCAGGACAGCAATTTGATGATCGAGGCGAAATCCTGACCCGCTTCCCCCTTGTTAGCGAGGAGCTGGTAGAGGCTTTCGGCCTGCGCACCCATCGGGACACTGGCGTTGACAGAGGCTGCCGCTTCCAGCGCCAGCTTTAGGTCTTTCAGCATCAACGCCACGGCGAAGCCGCCGCTATAGCCATTGTCGGCGGGAGATTGCGGGCCGACGCCGGGGACCGGGCAGTAGCTGGTCATCGACCAGCTTTGCCCAGAGGAAACGCTGGAAATGTCGTAGAAGGTCTGCGCGTCGAGCCCGATCTTTTCCGCCATGGCAAAGGCTTCGCATGTCGCCACCATCGTCGCGCCGAGCAACATGTTGTTGCATATCTTCGCGGCTTGTCCGTTGCCGTCGCTGCCGGCATGGATCACGGCCTTGCCCATTGCGGACAGGATGGGCTTTGCCTTTGCAAATGTATCATCGTCGCCGCCGACCATGAAAGTGAGCGACCCGGCACTGGCCGCCGCGATGCCGCCAGACACGGGCGCGTCGGCCATCTGGAAGCCGTTCGCCTTCGCTGCTGCGATGACGCGGCGGGCGGTTGCGACGTCGATCGTCGAGCAATCGAGGAACAGCGCGCCGGGCTTGGCCGCGCCGAACACCTCATCGGTATAGACGGCCTCCACATGCTTGCCCGCCGGAAGCATGGTGACGACGGCGTCCGCGCCGGAGACGGCCTCGGCAGTGCCGCTCGTCCGGATCGCACCTGCTGCTTCCGCCTTGGCAAGCGCGTCCTCGGACAGGTCGAAGGCGCGAACGGTGAAGCCATTGCGGACGAGATTGGCGGCCATTCCGCCACCCATATTGCCCAGGCCAATGAAGGCGATCGTCTCAGTCATCCTGCTCCGTCCTTATCTTGATGCAGACTGTTATCATCACTGCGCTTCGGGCAGCGGGGTCCATTCCTTGTCAGCAGGCAGGGGCGCGAAGACGCTGTCGATCATCGCGTCATCCACTTCTGCCGGTGTTGCCGGGCTCCACTTGGGGGCATTGTCCTTGTCGACGATCACCGCCCGCACGCCCTCGATGAAATCCGGGCGACGGATGACGCGGCAGGCGATGCGATATTCGTTGCGCATATTGTCCGCGAAATCGGTGAAGGCTGCGCCCTCACGCAACTGACGCAGTGCGACCTTGATGGTCTGTGGCGACTTGGTGGCGATCGTTGCCAGCTGCTGCTGTGCCCATTGGGACCCATCTTCGCGCAGCGCGGCCAATATATGCTCGATATTGTCGCTGGCGAAAAGGCGATCAATGTCAGCCCGCTGTTCCATCAGCTTCGATGCAGGTGGTTCATCCTTCGCCTGGCCAAGGATGGCCGGCAGGTCATCCGGATTGCCAAGGATGGCTTCCTTGACCGCCTCAAGCTTATCCGAAGCCATATAGTGGGTCGCAATGCCGATGGCCGCGCAGTCGGCTCCGTCGATCCGCGCCCCCGTCACGGCGAGCCATGTCCCGATCCGGCCGGGCAGGCGCGGCAGGAACCATCCGCCGCCTACGTCTGGGAAAAGCCCGATGCCCGTTTCCGGCATGGCAAAGGTCGTCCGCTCGGTCGCGACCCGATAGCGGCAGGGTAGCGACAGGCCGACGCCCCCGCCCATCACGATACCGTCAATGAACGCGACAATCGGCTTTTCATAGGTGAACAGCAGATGGTTCATCCGATATTCGTGCCGGAAGAAATGCTCTGCTTCGACGCAGTCAGCCTTCGCGCTGCTCGCGATAAGAGCGATGTCGCCGCCCGCGCAAAAGCCGCGTCCTTCGGCATGGTCGATCATCACCACCTTGATCGCCGGATCGCTGCGCCATTCCAGAAGGGCGGCATTGATCGCATCGCACATCTCCAGCGTCAGCGCATGGATGGCGCGGGGGCGGTTCAGGCTGATGCGCCCGACGCCGTTCGTGGCCGATATCAGCAGTTGGTCCGTCATCGTCGCCCCTCTCATTGACGCAGCAGATCGCGCGCGACGATCATGCGCATCACCTGGTTCGTGCCTTCCAGGATCGAATGCACCCGCAGGTCGCGCCAGAAGCGTTCGACCGGATAATCCATCAGATAGCCGTAGCCGCCATGCAGTTGTAGCGCACGGTCAGCTATGGCGGACCCGGCGTCGGTTGCGAGACGCTTGGCCATGGCGGCAAAGCGCGTCTTGTCGGGTGCGTTTTCGGTCACCTTGACCGCTGCCATGTAAAGGAGCGCGCGGGCCGCCTGAAGCTCGGTTTCCATGTCGGCCAGGGTGAATTGCGTATTCTGAAAGTCGGCGATGGCTTGCCCGAACTGCTTGCGGTCCTTGGTATAGGCGATGGCTTCGTCCAGGCAGCGCTGCGCTCCGCCCAGCGAGCAAGCGCCGATGTTCAGCCGTCCGCCATCAAGGCCCATCATCGCGATACGGAAGCCTTCGCCTTCGGCTCCGACGAGATTTTCCGCAGGCACGCGGACATTGTCGAAATTGACCTGGGCGGTCGGCTGCGAATGCCAGCCGAGCTTGCGCTCCTGCGCGCCAAAGCTGACGCCCGGCATGTCCTTTTCAATGACGAGGCAGCTGATGCCCTTGGGGCCTTCATCGCCCGTGCGGACCATCGTGACATAGATGTCGTTTTCGCCACCACCGGAAATGAATTGCTTCGAACCGGTGACGAGATAGTCGCTGCCGTCCTTCACAGCGCGGGTCTTGAGAGCCGCCGCGTCCGATCCCGATCCTGCTTCGGTCAGGCAATAGCTGCCCATCTTTTCCATCGGCACCATCGAGGGCAGATATTTGTCCTTGATCGCCTGCGCTCCGAAGCGGTCGATCATCCATGCGGCCATGTTGTGGATCGATATGAACGCGCTGGTGGAAGGGCAGCCATAGGCCATGGCTTCCATGATCAACGCCGCATCCAGCCGCCCAAGACCGATGCCGCCGGACTCTTCCGACACATAGATGCCACCAAAGCCCAGTTCCGCCGCCGCGCGGATCGTGTCGCGCGGGAAGATATGTTTCTCATCCCATTCAGCGGCGTGAGGCGTGATCGCGTCGGCGGTGAAGCGCCGCGCCATGTCCTGAATCTGGCGTTGGTCGTCGGTAAGGTCGAACTGGGTCATCATTCATCCTGCTGGGGCGATAGCTTGCGCCAAGCTTTTGAGGGAGAGTATGCGCTCCCCCCTAGCGCCTGTCACCCCATGGTGGGAATGACGAAGGCACTGTCGCCGGACGCGCCGCCATCGGGCCAACGCTGGGTGATGGTCTTCACCTTCGTCCAGAATTTGACGCCTTCCATGCCGTGCTGATTGGTGTCGCCAAAGCAGGACCGCTTCCATCCGCCGAATGTGTGATAAGCGACCGGCACTGGGATCGGCACGTTGATGCCCACCATGCCGACATTCACCCGTGCGGCGAATTCGCGCGCGGCATGGCCATTGCGCGTGAAGATCGCCACGCCATTGCCATATTGATGCTGGCTCGGCAGCACGAGGGCTTCTTCGAAGCTCTCTGCGCGCACCATTTGCAGCACGGGTCCGAAGATTTCCTCCCGGTAGGTCTGCATGCCGGGCTTTACATGGTCGAACAGCGACGGCCCGACAAAGAAGCCCTGCTCATGCCCCTGCAGTGTGAAGCCGCGGCCGTCGACGACCAGCTCGGCCCCTTCATCGACGCCCATCTGGATATAGTTTTCGATCTTCGCCTTGTGCGCGGCGTTGATCACCGGACCATAATGCGCTTCGGGATCGGTCGAAACGCCGACACGCAGCGCCTGAATGGCGGGGATCAGCTTTTCGCGCAGGGCAAGCGCGGTCTTTTCGCCCACAGGCACGACGACGGGGAGCGCCATGCAGCGTTCGCCAGCCGAACCAAAGGCCGCACCCGACAGGTCATTGACGACCTGGTCGAGGTCAGCGTCCGGCATGACGATGCCGTGGTTTTTGGCGCCGCCCATCGCCTGAACCCGCTTGCCGTTGTCGACGCCGCGCTTGTAGACATAATGGGCGATGTCGGACGATCCGACAAAGCTGACTGCGCCGATATCCGGGTGGTCGAGGATCGCGTCGACCATTTCCTTGTCACCCTGCATGACCTGAAAAATGCCCTCGGGCAGACCAGCTTCGAGGAAGAGTTCGGCAAGGCGCACGGGCACGGACGGATCGCGTTCGGAAGGCTTCAGGATGAAGGCATTGCCGGTTGCGATCGCGACGCCCGACATCCACAGCGGGATCATCGCCGGAAAGTTGAAAGGCGTGATGCCCGCGCCGATGCCGATCGGCTGGCGCATGGAATAAACGTCGATGCCGGGGCCCGCGCCTTGGGTATATTCACCCTTCAGCGCGTGGGGGATACCGCAGCAAAATTCGATGACTTCCAGGCCGCGCTGAATGTCGCCGCGCGAATCCGCGACCACCTTGCCATGTTCGGACGAGAGCAGATGGGCGAGTTCGTCCATATTCTGCTCGACCAGGGCCTTGAAGTTGAACATGACGCGAGCGCGCCGCTGCGGATTGACCGCCGCCCAGGCAGGCTGCGCCGCCTTTGCCGCTTCTACCGCCCGATCGAGCAGGGCGCGGTCGCCCAGGGCGACGCGGGCTTGAACCTGCCCGTCATTGGGGTTGAACACATCGCTGTAGCGCGCAGCTCCGCCCTCATGGGCGAAGGCGAGCTTGTGGGAAATTTCGCGCATGGCATCCTCTCGATAAGATTTGCCTCATCATGCACAAGCGCGATAATGCATTCAATTCCCCTTTACTGCAGAGTTGGTCTGCATTTTTGCATGAGTGGGGCTGATGTTCGATTGGGACGATCTGCGCATATTCCTGGCGGTCGCGCGCATGAAGCGTGTGGCTCCGGCGGCACGAGCGCTCGGCATCGATGCCACGACGATTTCCCGCCGGTTGTCGCGCCTGTCGCAGGCGCTGGATGCACAGCTGTTCGAGCAGACGGGGGCGGAAAGGACGCTGACGGAACATGGGACGGCCTTGCTGAGGCATGCGGAAAGCATTGAGAGCGCGGCGATGTCGGCCATTGTCGATGTAAAGGGGGAGCGGCACAGCCTGAACGGACAGGTGCGCCTGTCGGTGGCGGAAGGCTTTGGGCGATGGATATTGGCGCCAGCGATCCCCGCCTTTCATGCGCGCCATCCCGGCATCCGGCTGGACGTGATCACCGCTTCCGGGTTCCTCAATCCGTCAAAGCGGGAGGCCGACATGGCGGTGATGTTGGCACGGCCGCAGCGGGGGCATCTGGCCGTGCGCAAGCTCGCTGACTACTCGCTGCACCTCTACGCTTCGCCTGCCTATCTCGCGGCGCGTGGCGCTCCCACATTGCGGGAACAGCTGCATGAGCATGTGTTGATCGGCTATGTCCCGGAATTCCTCTACTCGCCGGAACTCGATTATCTGGATGAGGTGCAAGCGGGGCTGGAAGCCTCGCTCCGGTCGAGCAGCATCGGCATGCAACGCCAGTTGATACTCGATGGCGCAGGGATCGGCGTGCTGCCTGACTTCATCGTCGCCGATGACGAGAAGCTGGTGCGCCTGTTCCCGGAAGAGGTGGAGATCGCCCGGTCTTTCTGGCTGGTGACGCACCCGGAAATGGCGAAGCTCGCGCGCATTCTCGCTGTCTCTGACATGTTGCGGGAACGATCGGAAGCGCTGCTGGGAAGGGGCGCGCGGAACGATGATCGCTCGCAATAATTATGCGCGTTTCACGATATAAAATGGGGCTGATGAGGCACCCTTGGTTGCGCTAGGCATCAGCAGCCGAGGGGGCGAACGCGCATGAATTGGTTCGGGCTTGAGCGGATTCATCGAAAGCCACACCGCGCTACCGTAAATCCTTTTAGTAGGCGATGACCTCGATGGCCTCCAATTCCTTACAGCATCTGCTTTCCCCCGGCCGGATCGGCGGCATGGAATTGCGCAACCGCATGGCCGTGACAGCCATGGGAGCGAGCCTTGCCGAACCCGATGGCCACTGCGGCGAGCGCATCATTCGCTATCATGAAGAACAGGCGAAGGGTGGCGTTGGCCTCATCATAACAGGCGTTGCCGGTGTCGCGTGGCCGGTCGGAGGCAATCAGGTCAACCAGATCGCGATTTCCGACGATCGCTTCCTGCCGGGACTGACCGCGCTTGCAGACGCGGCCCACAAGCATGGCGCGAAAATAGCGCCGCAACTCCATCATGGTGGCCTGGTCGCCATGGAGGACATGCTGGGCGGACGCCCTCTCTGGTGTCCCTCCCTGCCCGAAGCGCCGGAAGGCGACTTTACAGAAGCGTTCCTGCTGGAAGAGCTCGCCGTCGCACCGTTCAGCAAGATTCAGGCTGTCAGCTTCAAGGAGATGACGCTTGAGGACATCCAGACCGTCGTGGGTCAGTTCGCCGCCGCAGCCGACCGGGCGAAGCGCGCCGGGTTCGATGGCGTGGAAATCCATGGCGGCCATGGATATCTCCTGTCCTCCTTCATCTCGCCGAAATCGAACCGGCGAACGGATGCCTATGGCGGGCCGATCGAGAACCGGGTCCGCTTCCTGGTCGAAGTCATCCGGGCCGTTCGGCAGGCCGTGGGTTCTGACTTCCCGGTCTGGTGCAAGCTGGACTCGCGCGAGGTCGGGAAGAAGGGTGGCCTGACGATCGAAGACGCCGCGCAGGTCGCGCGCATGGCGGAAGCCGCAGGCGCCGACGCGATCACTGTGACTGCCTATCACGACACCGCCCAAGGGACGCTGCACTCAGGATCGCACACGCCGCACGAACCCGCCGTGAACCTTCCCTATGCGGCGCAAATCAAGGCCGCGGTCACCATTCCTATCATCGCATCGGGCCGGATCGAGCCTGACGTCGGTGACGATGCGATCGGTGATCGGCAGATCGACTTTGTCTCCATGGGCCGCAAGCTGCTGGCTGATCCCCACTTGCCGCGCAAGCTGACCGAAGGCCGGGCGGCGGACGTCCTGCCCTGCATCTATTGCTATACCTGCATCAGCGCCATCTATGTCTGCGATTCTCTGCGCTGCGCAGTGAATCCCGAAACCGGGTTTGAATATCTGCGTTCCGACGCTCCATCGTCCGCGCCCAAGCGGATAGTGGTCATTGGCGGCGGGCCGGGCGGGATGGAAGCCGCGCGCAGGCTGGACGGACTGGGCCACCACGTCATCCTGCTTGAACAAGGCGAATTGCTGGGCGGGACGTTGCGCTTCGCGGCGCTCGCTTATCCGGCCAACGAGCGGTTGCTCGATTGGCTGCAACGGCAGATCGCGTCTTCCAAGGTCGATGTGCGGCTCCGCACACGGGCGACGCCAGAGGTGCTGCGTAAGCTCCAGCCGGATGCGGTCGTGGTTGCCACGGGCGCCGTGCGCGGAATGCCGGACATTCCGGGCAACGATCTGCCCCACGTCTTTTCGGGCGATGACATGCGCCGGATGGTGCTTGGCCAGAGCTCCGATGAACTCAAGCGCAAGACCGGGCTGCTGACGCGGGTCGCGACGAAGGTCGGCTCCATGACGGGCATGACCGCCAACCTCGATTTCGTGCGCAAGGCGACACACCAATGGATGCCGCTCGGCAAGCGCATCGTCATTATCGGCGGTGAATTGGTCGGCCTTGAACTGGCCGAGTTCCTGAACGAACGCGGCCGTCAGGTGGTCGTGGTCGACGATGCGCCGCGCCTGGGCGCCGGTCTTACGATCGTGCGGCGCATGCGGCTGCTCGCGGAGCTGAAGGAGCATGGCGTTCAGCTTAATCCCGGATCGAGCGCGATCCGGATCGAGCCGGACGCGGTCCGCTTCATGGACAAGGATGGGGTGGAACAGGTGGCGATCGCTGATCATGTGATTGTCGCAAAGGGCGCAACCGGCGATTTGACGCTCGCCAATCAGTTGCAGGAACAGGGCTTTGTCGTCCACGTCGTCGGTGACGCTAACGGTGTCGGCTATATCGAAGGCGCGATGCGCGGCGCTGCGAATGCGGTTGACGCTATAGCCGGGCAACCTTCGAGGATGATCGAGGCCCTATGAGCCGGACTGATACACGCCTTTCCTTCCAGAACGAGGAGCCGGGAGCATCGGGCGGCGGGAGTGGCACGCGGGGGAAGAAGGGCCGCCGCGGGTGGCGCCGCGCTGTCCTGATCGGCGCTGGCGCCATCGCGGTCCTCGGCGGCGGATATTGGGCCTATAGCGAAAACCTGTTCCGGCCCATGCCCACTATCGACTATAGCGGACCGACGGCGGGCTGGAGCTATTATGGCGGGGATGCGGGCGGGACACGCTATTCGCCGCTGACACAGATCACGCCGGAAAATGCCTGGGCGTTGAAGCCTGCGTGGACCTATCATATCGGGATGGTGACGGCGCCTGAGCCGCTTTCCCCGACATTCCAGGCAACGCCGATCATCGCGGAAAACCGGCTTTATCTCTGTTCGGGCAATGGCCGTATCGCCGCGGTGGACCCGGAAACCGGCAGGGAAATCTGGGCCAAGCAACCAAGCTCGGACAATTTCAGCACCTATCTGCTGAACTGCCGCGGCGTCACTTATGCGCGGGACGAAAGCGTGCCAGCGGGTGCGGAATGCGCGGGGCGGATCTTTGCCGGAACGTTAGATGGGCGGCTGGTGGCGCTTGATTCCGCCACGGGCCGCGAGTGCCGATCATTCGGCCGCAACGCCGTGGTCGATTTGAAGCCCGGCCTTGGCAAGATCGAGCGGGGCGACCTCTCCATCTCTTCACCGCCCGTCGTCGTCGGCAATGCCATCGTCGTGAATGGGCGGCTGACTGACAATATGCGGGTCGATATGCCCGCAGGAGCAATTCGCGCCTTCGACATTCACTCGGGCAAGCCCCTATGGTCGTGGAACGCACTGCCGCCGGGGATGAGCGACGCCCAGGATGCGCCCGAGGGTGAGCAGTTCGTCCGGCGCACGCCTAACAGCTGGGCGCCCATGGCCGTCGATCCAAAGCTCAACCTTGTCTATGTGCCGATGGGCAACGCACCGCCCGACCATTATGCCGCCAACCGGGACGGTCTGGACCATTATGCCAGCTCGGTCGTGGCGCTGGACGGGACGACAGGCGAGGTCAAATGGCGGTTCCAGACGGTTCACAACGATGTGTGGGACTATGATCTTCCCGCGCAGCCGGTTTTGTTCGACCTGCCCAGCGCAAGCGGCTCGATCCCCGCGCTCGCGCAAACGACGAAGGTAGGGCATGTCTTCATTCTCGACCGGCGCACCGGCAAGTCGATCTTCCCCGTGGTCGAACGCCCCGTGCCGCAGGAAGGCAAGGTGTCGGGTGAAAAGCTGTCACCGACCCAGCCATTCCCAGCCAATCCGGCCTTCATCATTCGCGACCCGGACCTGCGCGAAGAGGATATGTGGGGCTTCACCCCTTACGACAAATATAAGTGCCGGGAGCTGTTCCGATCGGTGAACTATAAGGGTGTCTTCACCCCTCCATCGACCAAGGGATGGCTGCAGTGGCCTAGCTTTGAAGGGGCATCCAACTGGGGCGGGGTGACCGTGGATCCACAGCGCGGCATCCTGATCGCCAACACGACGCAGGTCGGCGCGATCATGCAGTTGATCCCGCAAGCCGAGATAGCCTCCCGCACGGCTGCGGGAGAACCCATATTGCCGACCAGGGGCGCGCCCTATGGGCTCAAGATGGCGCCCATGCTTTCGCCGTTCGGCGCGCCATGCAATCGGCCGCCTTGGGGGCGTCTGACCGCGATCGACCTGAAAGCAGGCAAGACCTTATGGAATGTCCCGCTCGGCACCACGCGCGATCAGGCCCCGCCACCCATGTGGCTGAAGCTGGGCGTGCCAAACCTTGGCGGCAGTATCGCCACGGCGTCGGGATTGGTATTCCTAGGCGCGACCACGGACAATTATCTGCGGGCCTATGACATCGCTTCTGGCAAGGTCGTCTGGCGCGTTCGCCTGCCTGCCGGAGGACAGGCTACGCCCATGACCTATCGCCTGAAGAAGGATGGCCGCCAATATGTCGTGATCGCTGCGGGCGGACACAAATTTTTGGGTACCAAGCTCGGCGATTCACTGGTGGCCTACGCATTGCCCAAATGACTTCCCGGCGGCGGCTCATCAATCTTGTCGCAGCCGCCGGGCCTTTCCCATAAGAGGAGAGAGACTCGTCACGCATATGGCGTGGCGGATGGAGAGCGCCGCAGTGCATGAATATGTCAATTGGAAGGAGGAACGACTTGCGACGTCCCGACTTCCGGGTGTGCTCGTTCGGCTGAACCTCCCTCATGGGGGGCATCTTCCGCACCATCTGGCGGGGCGCGTGGCAACCCATCAAGTCGGCATGTGGACGTCCAGCATCCACCGGCCGCGCGGGCGCTTCCGCTATGCAGGCCAGCCCTATTATCATGAAATGAAGCAGGCGACGTTCGTCCCCGCTGAAATCGACTGGGTCGCCGAAGTCGAAGAATCCGGCCCGCTCAAGCCTGCGATCTTCTGCGACTTTGACAATGACTATATCTACGAGACGACCGGCATAGACCCGCATCATCGCACCGAGCAGCTGATGGCGTGCGAGAATGGCGATGTGTCTCAACAGGCTTTGAGGCTGCTCGCCGACGAGCTTCGCGCTCCAGGCTTTTCTCATGCCGTGAAGGTGGACTCGCTGTGCCGGTTGATCCTGGTGGAACTGGCACGGCAACTCGACGCTGCGTGTTCCCATGCAGGCGGAGGCGGGAAGGGCAAGCTTGCCCCATGGCAACTCGGTCGCATTCGCGATCTGGCCGAAACCGTTGAGGGGCGCCCCTTGACTGTGTGCCAGCTGGCCCAGGAATGCGGCATCAGCCCTGCGCATCTGCGCCGTCTGTTCAAAGCCAGCACGGGCACGTCCGTCAGTACCTATGTCGATGGCATTCGGCTGGACCGGGCAAAGGCGCTGCTTGCCGACAGGACGCTTCCCCTGAAAGGGATCGCCCACCGCTTGGGCTTTGCCAGTGCCAGCGCCTTTTCCGCCGCTTTCAAGCGTGAGGCCGGGACCAGTCCCAACAAATATCGGCAGCAGATCATCGCCTGACATTTTCTCGCCGCTGGATCACTCCATCGGTGTCCTCTCTTTCGATGGTTCCGGTCGCGTCACCAAGGAACGGTTTCAGGAACGGCGCGTTTGCCATCTTGAAAAAAACAGGGAGAAGCGAATGCGCATCACATTGATGATCGTCGGTGCCGGGCTAACGCTCGCGGCCTGCAACCAGGCGACCGAACAACGCACGGCCAACGCATTGGATGCCGCTTCGAATGCCGCAGAGCGCACTGGCGATCGGATCGAAAATGCGACGGAGAATGCGCTCAACTCCCTCAAGCCAGCGCCGACCGCGCAGGAGTTCGTGAACCTCGCGGCCAAGAGCGACGCGTTTGAAATAGCCGCAGCGAAACAGGCCTTGGCCAACGCCGCGTCGCCCGAGGTGAAGGCGTTTGCGCAACAGATGATCAAGGCGCATTCGGACTCCACCGCGAAGATCAAGGCTGCTGCGGGCAAGTCGCGCCCGGCGGTAGTGCCCGACCCAGCGCTTACTGCCGAACAGAAGAAAGATCTGAACGAGCTGCGGCAAAAGAAGGGCGCGGCCTTTGACGAGGAATATATTGACGGTCAGGTGGATGCGCATGAGGACGCTCTGGCGCTGATGCGCTCCTATGCGTCTGGCGGCACGCATGAAGCGCTCAAGGCCGTGGCGGGTGAGATCGCACCGATTGTCGAAGGGCATCTGAAGATGGCGCGCGATCTGGAGGCGAAAACCGACAACTAAGAACCTCGATAGCGGCAGCCGTTGGTCGAGGCTCCACGCAGCTGCTGGTCGTGTCTCTGCCCAGCCTTGAGCGCGTGAGATGAACCTGTTTAACTTGGACATCGCCCTGCCGATCCTTGGCTCGATTGTCGCCGGGGCTATTGTGGGCGCCGAACGGGAATATCGCGCGAGCCCTGCAGGGTTTCGCACGCACATTCTGGTCAGCCTGTCCTGCACGCTGCTGATGCTGGCCGCCGTTCACCAGATACGCTGGCTCGGCGACATCCCGACCGATATCGTCAGGATCGACCCTGTGCGCATGGCGCATGGCGTGCTGACCGGTATCGGCTTCCTGTGCGGTGGGGTGATATTCCGCGAAGGGTTCAACGTCCGCGGCCTCACCACCGCGGCATCTCTATGGTCCACATCGTCGCTGGGCGTGCTGTTCGGCGTTGGCTTTTACGGTCTTGCCATCGGGGGAACGGTGGCGACCTTGCTTGTCCTGACCGCGGTAAACCTGACCGACCACCTCCTGCCGCAGCGCCACCGTGCCCTGGTCAAGGTGCGCTATGATCGCGGTTCCCCGGTTTCGCAGACGGCGTTTCGCGCGCTTCTCGTCGATGCCGATCTGCATCCGGCTTCGGTCCGGCAGCGGCTGAAGGACGATTATCTGGAATTCAGTACGACGGTGGGGGGTGATAATGCGCAGAGGATGGAGCTGCTTGTCGGCGCGCTGAGGCGCGACCCGAATGTCCTGGGCTTCGATTATGTGCCGCATGGGGAATGATCCCAGGGTTATTGATCTGATCAGCTAGAATGAAGCGGCAGGCAGGGGCTCCCGGCCAAGGATCGTGTCGGACGCCTTCTCGGCAATCATGATCGTCGGCGCATTGGTGTTGCCCGAGACCACCTGCGGCATGATTGAGGCGTCCACCACGCGCAACTGTGCGATCCCGTGAACGCGCAGGCTGGAATCGACAACCGCGTCATCTCCGCTGCCCATCTTGCACGTCCCGGCAGCGTGATGATCGTTGGTCAGGGTCGCGCGAATATAGGCGTCGAGCGCCGCGTCATCGTCCATGTCGTCAACGGGAATGTCTGGCTTCACGCCATATTCCTGGAAGGCGGGCTGGCGGTAAATCTGGATCGCCGTGCGCAAGGCTGCTCTAAGACGCTTCCTGTCCCCGGCTTCCGCCAGATAGTTGGCGTCCAGTATCGGCAGGGCTGAAGGATTTGCGGAGCCGAGGCGCAACTCACCCCGGCTTTCCGGCACGGTAAGCTCCATCCGATTGACCATGCCATGTTCGGGCAAAGGATCGCCCGTTATGTGATCGAGCCTGATGGGGACGAACTGATATTTGATGTCCGGCACCGCCTGTTCCGGCAGCGAGCGGATCATGCCCACCGCCTCGATCGAACATTCCGCCATGAAGCCTCGTCGCCCAAAAACCCCGCGCATCAACTCCTTTCCTGCATGAAGCGGACTAAGCAGCTTGGCTTGCGACAAGGGTGCGGTGCAGGTCGCGTGCGCGGTTATGCTGGCATGGTCGTGCAGATTGCGGCCCACGCCCTTCAGGTCCGCATGAGCGGCAATGCCATGGGAGGCCAACTGATCGCCATCGCCGATGCCCGAAAGCAGCAGCAGATGCGGAGACTGAAATGCGCCGGCGGACAGGATCACCTCGCCAGCCGAGATGCGATGCCGATTCCTGCCCTGCCGCAGTTCGACGCCGGTTGCCCTATTCCCGTCGAGGGTGATGCGAGTGACATGCGCACCCGTCATAACCGTCAGGTTCGGCCGACGACGCGCCGGTCTCAGATAGGCGGACGCCGTGCTCCAGCGCCGCCCCCGCCAGATCGTGGACTCAGCGGGCCCAAAGCCTTCGCGCTGCGCCCCGTTTATGTCTTCATTATAGGGGAAGCCCGCTTCTACGCCCGCCTGGATGAAGGCCTTCGCCAGTGGATTGTTGACCGGCGACCGCAGCACATGCAGCGGCCCCCCCGTGCCGTGATAGGCATCCTCGCCGCCTGCATGATCTTCGGCGCGCTTGAAGTAGGGGAGGACTTGCCGATAGCTCCAGCCTTCATTCCCCATCGCTGCCCAACCATCATAGTCCTGCGCAGCGCCGCGACAGTAGAGCATGCCGTTGGTGGAGCTTGAACCACCCAGCACCTTGCCGCGCACATCGCGCAGAATCCGGTTATCGACATGGACCTGCGGTGTGGTGGGATAGACCCAGGCGAACTTGCCGGGCCGGTACATGGCAGTGAAAAAGCCCGGCATATGGATTAGTGGGCTGCGATCGGCAGGACCGGCCTCTATCAACAGCACGTGCAACCCCGTGCCGTCCGTCAAGCGATTTGCCAGGACGCAACCGGCGGAACCGGCGCCCACGATGATGATGTCAAAATGCTTTCGCCCCACTGGCCACGTCTCTCCTGCAGGGCACTGGAGCGGCGAAGGACGCGTCGCTAAGTCCCTGCCATGCCTCTTGCCAGGACTGGTACTCGACTGTTCGGTTGCGGTAAAGACGCGGCCCAGCCGGGAGGAGGGAGGCGGTTGCTACCGATCGCTAAATTCCGGGATGGCTCATCCCGTCGAGGAGGGCGCCAGGCTAAAGTCCAGAAAGTCGTTCAGCGCTTTCCATGAAAGGACATGCGCGGCGCGATCGTAGCGCATGCGCGGATCATTGAGCGAATCGACATCCTCGTTGGTAAAGCTGTGGAAAGCGGGGCCATAGTTCGTCAGTTGCCAATCAGCTTGCGCGTGCCGCATCTCTTCTTCGAAAGCGGCAACATCTTGCGGCGGAACGAGCGGGTCCCGATCTCCATTGAAGACCGCGATGCGCGCGGTCATTTCGTTCGGCCGCGCCGGTTCGTTTGTCGTCAGCAGGCCGTGAAAGCTGCCGACCGCGGCGACCGGGGCTCCTGACCGCGCCAGTTCCAGCACGGTGAACCCGCCAAAGCAGAAGCCGATGGCGGCGCACTGTGCCGCATCCACGCCGGAGATTGCGAGCAGCTCGTCAAGGCCCGATCGCACGCGCTGCCGCAGCAGCGGTGGGTCTTCCTTGAAGCGTTGAAGAGCCGCGAACATCTCCTCGCCTTGAAGGACGCGACCGCCGCCATGCATGTCCGCCGCCAGCACGAAATAGCCGTCCGCCGCGAGCATGGAGCAATGACGGCGTACATTGCCGCCTATCCCGTCTGCTTCATGGACCACCAAAACTGCTCGGCCGTTAGGCTGGCCGGACGGAGGGTAAATTTCGCCGATCAACTCGACATCGCCGTCGCGATAGACATGCCTTTGGCCAGCAAGGATGGAGTTCATGCGCATTGTCTCCCATGCGGTTTTCAGGCTCAACCTCGTGGCCTGGAAATCGATCCCGCTGCAATGCAGCCGGATGAGGCATGAAGCGGTGTCAGGCCCTGGCCCGCGCATGTTCCATATGAGAGTCGATCAGAGCCGCACAGGTATCTTCCAGTGCTTGCGCGGGACCTTGACTGCCGAAAACATGATGGGTCGCCATTGCCCCTTCGATGACCAGCATCAGCCCGTCTGCCAGCTTCTCCGGCTCTGCCACGCCCAGATCACGGCTAAGGTCGCAGAACAGCGCACGGAATTCCGATTTGCAGCTTTCAACGATCAATCTTCCCGGATGACCCGGCTCGGGCAGTTCGACGGCGACATTGCTGATCAGGCAACCGCGGAAATCGGCTTGCCGCATCTTTTGCGCCTTGTGGCGGATTACCGCGTCCAGCCGCTCGCGCGGATCCGGGCCTGCCGACTCGAGCGCGGCGTAAATACTCGCCCGGCCTGCCTCCATATCTTCCCGCAGGCATGCGGCGACAAGTTCGTCTTTGGATCGATATGCCCGATAAAGGCTGGGCTTGGTGACGCCCGCTTCACACACGATCTCATCTACCCCCACGGCCCTGATTCCGCGTTTGTAAAAGAGATCCTTGGCGGTCTCGAATATCTTCGAAGCTGCTGTTTTCTTTGACGTTCCTCCCGCGCAACCGCAGTCGGAACCAAATGTCAGGCCCATATTCAAAAATTCCGCATCCTCACCGCTTGACGACGATGTAACAGATCGGTACCTACCCCGCAAGTGACGTACCGGTCAGTAACATAACCGTAAGATAGTGTGGGGCAGACGATGTATCTTTCCAAGGTCAAGGCCGACTCGGAAACCCAGGAGCATGCACCAGAGCGACGGCGATGGAAGCCCGCTTACCTGCTGCTCCCGGCGGCGGGCGTGCTCGCGATCTGGGCGGGTATGAGCTGGTGGAACGGCGCCCCTGCACCCGCCGCGCCGCCTCCGGCCGTGGTGACCGTGGCAACGCCGCTGTCACGCATGGTGGTCGACTGGGACGATTATGTCGGCCGGTTCGAAGCGAGCAAGGCAGTGGAGGTCCGGCCCCGCGTGTCCGGCCAGCTTGTCGGCATTCACTTCCGCGATGGCGATGTGGTGAAGAAGGGGCAGCTGCTTTTCACTATTGATCCTCGGCCCTTCACCGCCGCCCTGCAAGAGGCGCAGGCCCAGGTCGCCAGTGCATCGACCGCGCTTGGACTGGCACGCGCCGAGCTTGGCCGCGCCACCCGTTTGATCGCTGACGAAGCCGTGAGCGCGGAGGAAGTCGATTCCCTCCGCGCCCGCGTCAGATCGGCAGAGGCGCAGCTTGCCGCCGCGCAGGCCGGGGTTCAGGCGCGGCGCCTGAATGTCGAGTTCGCCCATATCCGCGCGCCGATCACCGGACGGATTTCCGACCGGCAGGTGGACGTTGGCAACCTGGTGGCGGGCGATACCGCCGCCGGTGCCACGGCGCTGACGACCATCAACGCGCTCGATCCCATCTACTTCTCGTTCAACGGTTCCGAAGCGCTCTACCTCAAGCATCGCCGCCAGCAGGGTGCGAGCCAACAGGCGGAGATCCGGCTTCAGGACGAAAGTGATTACAAGTGGAAGGGCAGGGTGGACTTCACCGACAACGCGATTGATCGCGGGTCCGGCACGATCAGGGGCAGGGCGGTAGTCGCCAATCCCGAATCCTTCCTGGTGCCCGGCATGTTCGGCAATATGCGTATGGGTTCAGGGGCGCCGCATCGCGCGCTGCTCGTGCCCGACGCGGCAGTCGTGACCGATCAGGCGCGCAAGCTGGTGTACGTCGTCGGCAAGGATGGCAGCACGACGGCCAAGCCCGTCCAGATCGGCGCGCTCGTCAATGGCCTGCGGGTCATCCGGTCGGGCCTGTCGCCGTCCGATCAGGTTGTCATCCACGGCACCCAGTTCATCCAGCCCGGCGCGAAGGTCAAACCTGTCGCGGGGCGCATCGAAGCCGCACCATCATCGACCAGCGAACCGGTTTCCGCGCCGATCGCGTCGCAGGCCACGCTGGCCGACTGATTATAGGGCCGGGAGGGGAGCCGCAGCGCCGCACGGCGCCACGGCATCTCATGTCCGGGAAAGGGAATAAGGGAAGAGATCATGCGTCTCAGCCACGTCTTCATCGAACGGCCGATCTTCGCCGGCGTCATCGCGGTGATCATCACCATCGTCGGCGCGCTCGCCTTCTTCGGCTTGCCTGTCGCGCAATATCCTGATGTCGTGCCGCCGACGGTGACGGTCAGCGCCAATTATCCCGGCGCTTCGTCCGAAACGATCGCCGACACCGTCGCCGCGCCGCTGGAGCAGGAGATCAACGGCGTTGACGACATGCTCTACATGTCGAGCCAGTCGACCGGCGACGGACGGCTGACGATCACCGTCACCTTCAAGCAGGGCACCAACCTGGATGAAGCGCAGGTGCTGGTCCAGAACCGGGTTGCGCTCGCCGAACCCCGGCTGCCGGAGGATGTCCGGCGCCAGGGTGTCGTGACGCGCAAGACCACGCCCGACTTCCTGTTGGTTGCCAACCTGATTTCCCCCGGCAATACCGTCGATCGCGCCTATCTTTCCAACTATGCGCTGACCCAGATGAAGGACCGGCTCGCGCGCATCGATGGCGTGGGCGAGGTGCGCATCTTCGGCGCGCGCGACTATGCGATGCGCGTGTGGATCGATCCGGGCCGGGCCGCCGCGCGTAATCTGACGGCAGGCGAAATTGTCGAGGCCCTTCGATCCCAGAATGTGCAGGTCGCCGCTGGCGCCATCGGCAAGCCGCCGGAAAGCAGCGCGCCCGCCTATGAGGTGAACCTGGAAGCGCAGGGCCGCTTTACCGCGCCCGAACAGTTCGCCAACATCGTCATCAAGAGCGATGGTGAAGGCCGCCTCACCCGTCTGTCCGACGTCGCCCGCGTGGAGCTGGGGGCCGAGGACTACGGCATCAACACCTATCTGTCCGGCCAGCCTTCGGTCGGCATCGGTATCTTCCAGCGGCCCGGCAGTAATGCGCTGGACTCCGCTGACGCCGTCCTTGCCGAGTTGAAAGCCATGTCCGCGAAATTCCCCGCAGGCATGGAATATCGCGTCATCTACAATCCCACCGACTTCATCCGTGAATCGGTAAGCGCTGTTCAGCATACCCTGCTGGAAGCGGTGGTGCTGGTCGTCATCGTCATCCTCGTCTTCCTGCAGAGCTGGCGCGCGGCGATCATTCCCGTGCTCGCGATTCCCGTGTCGCTGATTGGCACGTTCGCGGTGCTGGCGGGACTTGGATACTCGCTCAACAATCTGTCGCTGTTCGGGTTGGTCCTCGCCATCGGCATCGTCGTCGACGACGCCATCGTCGTGGTCGAAAATGTCGGGCGCAACCTGGAACATGGCAAGACTCCGCGTGAGGCGTCGCACCGGTCGATGGACGAAGTATCGACCGCGCTGGTCGCCATCGTGCTGGTGCTGTGCGCGGTGTTCATCCCAACGATGTTCCTGACTGGCCTGACGGGTGAATTCTACCGCCAGTTCGCGGTCACCATCTCGGCAGCCACGATCATCTCGCTGATCCTGTCGCTCACCTTGTCGCCCGCGCTCGCCGCTCTGCTGCTGCGTCCGAAGGAAGAGCATGAGCCCGAAGGCCGGTGGAAGCGCATGGCCTATCGCGGCGGCAAGCGGTTCAACGCCGCCTTCGATCGCCTCAGCCATTGGTATGCCTCCGTCACTCGCGCGATGCTGGGTCGGCTCAAGCTGGTGCTGCTCATCTATGTCGGCCTTGTCGGCCTGACGGCGCTGGTGTTCATGTCCACCCCGGCCGGCTTCGTGCCGGCGCAGGACCAGGGCTATGCCGTGACGGCGGTGTTCACGCCTTCCGGCACTTCGCTGGCCCAGACTGACAAGGTACTGCGCGAAACGGCGGCCAAGATGGGCAAGATCCCCGGCGTCAAGGGCACCGTCATGCTGACCGGCTACCACGCGCCGAGCGGCACCGTCGCGCCCAATGCCGCCGCCGCCTTCCTCGTCTTCGACAGCTTCGAAGAACGCGGCAAGCATGGCTGGAACCAGCAGTTCATCATGAACGAAGCGCGCAAGATCGCGGCGCAGGTCAATGAAGGCCGCGCGTTCGTCATCCCCCCGCCGCTGATCCGTGGCATCAGCACCGGCGGCGGCTTCAAGATGATGTTCCAGGATCGCTCAGGGCGCGGCTATGCGGAACTGAACAAGATCATCGGCGGGCTGCTTGCCGAAGCGAACCAGGACCCGAACCTCTTCTTCGTGCATACGAAGTTCGAGGCATCGGCCCCCCGCATCTTCGCCGATGTCGATCGCGCGAAGGCCGACATGATCGGCGTGTCGCCCGCCCGCGTGTTCGAAGCGATGCAGGTCTATCTGGGCTCCGCCTATGTCAACGACTTCAACCTGCTGGGCCGCACCTATCGCGTGATCGCGCAGGCCGACCTGCCGTTCCGCGATGATGCGGGAGACATCGCCCAGCTGAAGACGCGCTCGGCTTCGGGAGAGATGGTGCCGGTAGGCGCGGTCGCCACCCTGCATGACAAGACAGGGCCCTACCGCGCCGTCCGCTACAATCTCTATCCCGCCATCGATGTGGAGGGCGATGTCGCTCCCGGCCATTCCTCGGGCCAGGCGATGGCGGCGATGGAGCGTCTGGCGGCCAAGATGCCTACCGGCGTGACCACGGAATGGACGGAGGTCGCCTATCTTCAAAAGGTGGCGGGCAATGCGGCGATATTGGTCTTCGCTGCGGCAACGCTTTTCGTCTTCCTGGTGCTCGCTGCGCAGTTTGAAAGCCTGATGCTGCCGCTCGCGATCATCCTGATTGTGCCGATGACGCTGCTTGCGGCCATGATCGGGGTCAATTTGCGGGGCATGGACAATAATATCCTGACACAGATCGGTTTGGTGGTGCTGATCGGCCTTGCTGCAAAGAATGCGATCCTCATCGTCGAATTCGCCAAGCAGGCGGAAGAGGAAGGGATGGGCCCGGTCGACGCCGTCGTGCGTGCCGCGCAGAACCGCTTGCGTCCGATCCTGATGACCAGCTTCGCCTTCATCCTGGGCGTGGTGCCGCTGGTCATCGCCAGTGGTCCGGGCGCTGAATTGCGGCAGGCGCTGGGGACGGCAGTCTTCTCCGGCATGCTGGGCGTCACCTTCTTCGGCCTCGTCTTCACGCCAGCCTTCTACGTGGTGACGCGCGCATTGTCGGAACGGATGGCGCGTTGGCGGGCGCGGAGGCGGCCACAGAACGCGGCGCCTGCGCTGGGAGCAGCGGAATGAGAAAGATGATGACCTCACGATATCTGCTCATCGGCGCAGCTTCGCTGACGCTCGCCGCCTGCGCTGCCGGTCCCGACTATGCGCGCCCACAGCTGGGGGCGAGTGCGCAGGGCCAGTTCGTCGCCGCGCGAGCCGCGATCACCACGCCTGACGCGCCACAGGACGGCTGGTGGCGCCTGTATCAGGACCCGGTGCTTGACGGTCTCGTCGCCAATGCCTTGTCTGCCAACACGGACTTGCGGGTTGCGATCGCCAATCTGGAACGGGC
>JAEZCS010000150.1 GCA_023433445.1 Pseudomonadota bacterium
TCAGCACCAATGTCGGCGGGAGGTCTGCCGGGTCAGCCTCCAACGCCGAAACCAGCGGATCGCGCGGATCATGCCCCTGTAAATAAAGCTGCGCGCTATCGAGCAAAGCCGCTTTCGAAAACATCGGGTCCCGCGCCGCATTGCGATCCAGGCTTTCGCCTCGCGCGGTCAGATCCAGCATCGGCGACACCAGAACTGCACCGGCAGGCCGCTCACCAGCCCGCGCCGCAATTATGCAAAGCGCCATAGCCAGCCCACCCCCGGCAGAGTCCCCTGCGACAACCACCGACTGTCTGTTCTCCAACCCGCGATAAACCGCCACAACAGCGTGCAACGCCGCCGGAAAGGGATGCTCAGGCGCCAGCGGGTAGAACGGCAGGATGATCCGCCGCTCCGCCGCATCCGCTATCGCCTGCGCATAATCCACATAGGCGAGCGGCGACCCAAGCCGATATCCCCCGCCATGCAGGTAGACCATCTCCCCCCGCGCACCGCCACCGCGCGGCTCAATAATCAAGCAGCGCACACCGCCAATCACCGCCTCGCGCGCCCGCTCCCCAGCATCGGCGGGACCAGCCGCCAGCGCTCGCCGCTCGTTCAGCGCGTCATCGGCCGCATGACCCGCTCGCAACGGCGGCAAATCCCAGTCACCAGAGCCAGTCACAGCACGAACACCCCGCGCGCCAGCTTGCCTTCCTCCAGGTCGTGGAACGCGCGCTCGAAATCGGCGAGATCGTACCGCTGCGTCACCAACTCATCCAGCAGCAGCTTACCCTGGCGATATTGCGCAATATAGGACGGGATATCCTGATGCGGCCGCGACGCGCCATAGCGGGCGCCCATCACGCCGCGATCGACGAAGGACAGCGGCGTCAACGAAACCTCCGCTGTCGTCCCCATCGCGGTCGTCCCGACGATCACGCAATTGCCGCCCCAGCCAAGGCTCGCCATGGCGTCGTTCAGCACCCGCGTATTGCCGACGCATTCGAATGCCCAGTCGACACCGCTGCCATGATCGGGGTTGCCGCCCGACACTATGTCCTTGATCCGCTGCGGCACATCGCCCTTGGACGCGTCGATGAAGTCCGTCGCTCCGAATTCCCGCGCCTTCGCCTCGCGCGTCGACAACAGGTCTATCGCGATGATCCGGCTCGCGCCCGAAAGCCGCAAGCCCTGCAACACATTAAGGCCGATGCCGCCAATGCCGAACACCGCCGCCGTCTCGCCCGGCTTCACCCGCGCCCGGTTGACGACCGATCCCACCCCCGTCAGGACGCCGCAACCTACGACGCAAGCAATGTCTAGCGGTACGGTGGGGTCGATCCGAACCGCTTGATTGGCCTTCACCACCGTCTTCTCGACAAAGGTCGATGTCGCCGCGAAACTGGACACCGGCTCTCCGTTGCGGCTGAACGGCTGGGCGCGGTTGCCATAGGATTGGCGGCAATGCGTCGGCCTGCCACTCTCGCACGGGCCGCAGCGCCCGCAATTGGCAAGCGTATGCAGCGCCACATGATCGCCTTCCGCCAGTTCGGTGACGCCCGGCCCCAGCTTCTCGACAACGCCCGCCCCTTCATGGCCCAGCACCGCAGGCGCTGGCCAATCGATCGTGCCGTTGATAACCGAAATGTCGGAATGACAAATGCCGCTCGCCACGATGCGCACCAGTACTTCGCCTGGCCCCGGCTCACGCACTTCGACATCCTCGACAAAACGGATCTTGCCCGGCCCCTCGTAGATCAGCGCCCGCATCTTTTTCAGCCTCTCCCAGCTTCATTCATCTGCTTGTCCGGCTCGCCCGGCACCCCGCTCGCCGCCCGGCAATGCCGCGCGACTGCCTCGCCCAGCGCAGCAATACGGCCCAGCGACAGCGGGCGGTCGAAACCGAACAAGGACAAGGTACAAAGCACCGCGCCATCCGCGTCGAATACGGGGGCGGAGATCATCATCACCGGATGCAGCCGGTCGGGCTGCGCCTCGATCATCAGATAGTCTTCGCCCATCTGCCCGATCCGTTCAGCAACCCGCTTCTGCCAGTCTGCGCCGAGCGGTTCTTCCGTCATACCGAGAACGGCGAGCCCCGTCGCCGCCTGCTCCGGACTGCGTTGCGTGACGGCGTAGCCGCGCTGCCGCACCACCGCGAGCGACTGGCGCAGCCGGTCCGCATCGATCGCCCCCGCAGCCTTGGCGAGCCAGCTATCGACTTCCCGCTCGCTCGCCCATGCCAGGAAAGGCGTGCCGAGCGGCGGGATCAGCGGCACCCGCTGACCCACCGCCAAGCCGGGCATGCGCCCCGGCCCCTCCGACGCAAGCGCGATCAGCTGGTCATCGAGCCGAGCGGTGAGCAGGCTGTCGAGGTCCAGCTCAGCCGACAAAAGCGCGATCTGGTTGCGCGCAGCCGCCACGACCGGATGGCATTGCAGCGCCGCATGACCGATCGCGATCAACGCGGGGCCGAGGCGATAGACCCGCCCCCGCTGCGCCCTGACCAGATAACCATCTCGCGTCATCGCGCCCAACAGTGCATGGCAGGACGCGGGGTTGAGATCCAGCTGCCGGACCAGCTCCGTCAGCGAATAGCCGCGCGAGGGCGCGGCCGCCATGAAGTTCAATATGTCGATGGCGCGTGACGCTGCCAGGGCCGGACGGGGCATCGCCATTCCTTCAACTCAATTCCAGATCGTCCCAATTCACCACCGTGCACATGCGGTGGTAATCGGGGCTGAGCCAAGGCGCATTGACCTGAAGCCTGCGATGCTCCCAGTTTACATAATAATTCTTCTCGATGCCCCCTTCGGGAGTCATCTGAATCCAGTTCTGCGCCTCGGCATCCAGTTCGCGATTATAGCGCTCAAACGCCTCGGACTTCACATCGACGCGCCGCTTGTCTTCCTTCAGCATGCGCATGACGCATTGGGCGGCATAGCTCGCCCAGATCAGCCACCATTGCGGCAAGCCGGTGCCCCCGGTCAGCGGCTGCGAATTGGGGCCGTACAGCATGAACAGGTTGGGAAATTGCGGCACCATCATCGACAGATAGGCGCGCGGCCCGTCGCCGGCGTCCCATGTGTCGTGCAGGTCCTTGCCCTCCAGCCCCTTGTACCGCGTGGGCCACAGATATTTGAGCACATCAAATCCGGTCGCGGCGATGACGACGTCAAAGTCCCGCTCCGTCCCGTCCGCCATCGCAAAGCCTGTCTTCGTGAACCGCGCCACCGATCCGGTCAGCAATTCCACATTGTCGCGAGTCAGCGCGCGATACCATCCATTGTCGACCACCGGACGGCGCGACATGGGCGCATAATCGGGTGTCAGCTTTTCGATCAGGTCCTCGCGCCCGCCCGTTTCCTGTCGGATATAATTGGTAAGGAAGGCGCGCAGGTCGTCATTGGCCTTGCTGACCTTTCCCCCCTGCGCCTGCCATTCGCGATCGACGCGCTGCAATCGGTCGATGTCGAACAAGGGCATCGTCGCGGTATAGCGAGACCAGTTCCAATAGCCGGGCATATTCTCGTTAAGCCACGCCAGCTCCGGCTCGATCGGCGCGCCATATTTCTCGCGTGGGCTGATCCATTGCGGGGTGCGCTGCACGACGCTGACATGCCCCGCCTTTTCAGCGACGGCGCTCAGTAATTGGACGCCTGTCGATCCATTGCCGATAATGGCGACACGTTTGCCAGTAAGATCCAACCCTTCCGGCCAAGCCGATGGGTGGATGATCTGGCCGTCGAAATCATGCACGCCCTCAATGTCAGGTAGCTGCGCATTGGCGAATGTCCCGCAAGCGGTGATCACCACATTGGCGACGATCTCCTGACGTCCAGCAGGCGTGTCGACGTCCAGCCTCCAGACGTTGTGCCCTTCGTCAAACACCGCGCCTTTCACATCATGGCCGAAGCGGCTGTTCGCCATCACCCCATATTTGCGCGAGACATGTTGCAGATAAGCCCGCACATCCTCACCTCGATTGAAATGCTCGCCCCATGGGTAGAGCTTCTCGAAACTATATTCGTAGGTGATGGAAGGTGTATCGACCCGCACGTCGGGATAACGGTTGATCGTCCAGGTACCCCCTGCCTCCGGCTGTCGATCAAGCAACAAATAGGGCAGGCCCAGCAGCTCGCACTGAACCCCCGCCGCTATCCCAGCCGGACCACTGCCAATAATGACGATGCGAAAATCACCCGGAATCTCTGGCTTTTCGCCCTCCCATTCGACGGCGCAGGGAAAGGAGCGGAAGGCCGGAAGGTCACGCCGTGCCTCGAACTCGACATCGGTCATCTCTCCCGAAAGCATGGTCATCAGGCGACGCAGCTCATCCTCGGACGGCTCGGGCAACTCTACCGCACCGGCATTGTCCGCCAACCATTCGACCGCACGATCCTTCAGCAGCGATTTCTGCGCGTCGCTCATCTGCGCGGCGGCAGGCAGGGCGGCGATCTCCTCATCCCCGCTATTTTGATACAGCGCGATCCGCAAAGCATTCAGGTCCGCCAGATCAACCGCGCGCCGGATGCAGTCAGTGTCGATCGCCTTTGCCGCCGTGGCCATTCATCCCGTCCCATTCCTCTAGGCGCATACGAACGCGCCAACCTTATTTTTTGCAATATCGAATCTTGAGACTGGGGTAAGCCGAACTCACGTCAATTCCGTCATGCCGGAACAGCCGTTTAAAGGGCGGTCATTGTCTGCGCTCAGTGCCCGAGGAAATTCGGGGCGCGCCGCTCCATGAACGCCCTCGCCGCCTCACTTGCGTCGTGCGACAACAGACTGATCTGCGCATTCGCTGTCGCCTCCTGCGCCATGCTTTCCTCCAGCGCGATCGCTCCCGCCGCGTTGAGATTACGCTTCATCGCCGCAAAGGCCGCCGTCGGCCCGCTCGCCAGCTTAGCCGCCAGCGCCGCGCACTCCGCGTCGAGCGCCTCATCCTCGACCAGCCGATTGATCAACCGGATCGCCAGCGCTTCGTCCCCCAGCATAGGCTCGTCCAACAGGAACATCTCCCGCGCCCGCGCCGCGCCAAGCAGCCGGGTGAGCAGATAGCTGCCTCCCGGATCGCCGCACCGTCCGGCACTCGCAAAGGCCAGCTTGAATTTCACCGTTCGCGACGCGATCCGCAGGTCGCACGCCGCCGCCATGACCAGGCCACTCCCCGCCACCGGCCCGCGCAAGCAGGCGATGGTCGGCTTGGGCATGCGATGCAGCAGCAGGGGGATCCCGGCATGAATGCTCATCCGTGCGGCAGCCTCATCGGCCCGCATCGGCTCTGCTCGTGCCTCCTTGCCGTCGCCCGACAGATCATAGCCCGCGCAGAAACCGTGCCCTGCCCCCGCAACCACCACGCAACGCACCGCCGGATCGATGGACCAGGCACGCAGCGTCTGCGCGATCTCGTCCAGCATCGCTTCCGTCACAGCATTGAGCCGATCCGGCCGGTTCAGCGTCAGCGTGGCGACGCCCCTATCGACCTGCGTCAGGACGCTCATGAGTGCGACTTCACCTTGTCCATGCCCGCAACGATGAACTCGCCGGTCTGGCCATAGGCCGATGCGTGCCCCAGCTGGTGAATATCGAAACAGCTTTGCAGCGCCGCGCTCTGGCCCATGATGTCGAGCGTCTGGTTCACCGCCCGCTTCGCCATGGCGAGCGCATGCGGGTGCATCTGCGCAATCTCGCGCGCCAGCGCCCGCGCCTCGACATCCAGCTCCGCGCGCGGCACGACCCGGTTCACCATGCCTCGCCGCTCCGCTTCATGCGCGTCGATCGGCTTGGCGGTGAACAGCATCTCCTTCGCCTTGCGCGGGCCCAGTTCCCATGTGTGGCCATGATATTCGACGCCGCCAATGCCCATCAGCACCACTGGATCCGAAAAGCGCGCGTCATCAGCTGCAATGATCAGGTCGCACGGCCATGCCAGCAACAGCCCGCCCGCGATACAAGCCCCCTGAACCGCCGCGATCGAGGGCTTGGGAATATCACGCCAGCGCTTGGAATAGCCGAGATAATGTTTGGCCTCCCACTCATGGATGCCGAGCAGCCCACGCTCCGGGATCGTCTCGCGGATGCGATTGAACGACCCGTCGCGAATGGCCTCCGCGCTGACATCATGCCCGGCGGAAAAATGCTTGCCCTCCGCCCGCAGCAGGATGACGCGCACGGACTCGTCCGCCGCAGCCTTTTCCCACGCCTCGTTCAACTGCTGCAAGAATGGTTCATTCTGCGCGTTCGCCCGGTCGGCGCGATCCAGCGTGATCGTCGCCACCCGTTCCTCGACCGCGTAACGGATATATTCTACCATCTGCCTTACTCCTGGACCGCTGGTTGCGCGCGATCGGCGCTGCGGACATCCGTTACCCGCGCCCTTCCGCACTCCCGGAAGCGCGTCGCCGCCAAATTGACATCCTACAGGTCAGGATGGCCAAGCAGGACGGCGCGAACAAGGTGGAATTGGCATGAATCTGGAACTCAGTGAACAGCAGGCGATGATGCAGGAAGCAGCCCTGCGCTTCTTCGACCGCGAAGAAGTGGTGCAGGCCGCCCGCGCGTCAAAGGGAGCAGTCGATGCCAGCCTCTGGAGCCAGGCAGGAGAGATGGGCTTCATCGCCATGCGCGCACCCGAAGAGCGCG
Source organism: Pseudomonadota bacterium (assembly GCA_023433445.1). Lineage (GTDB taxonomy): Bacteria > Pseudomonadota > Alphaproteobacteria > Sphingomonadales > Sphingomonadaceae > Sphingobium. Next base: position 6,628 of record JAEZCS010000150.1, read on the forward strand.
GGGGCCTTGGCATGGGCCTCATGGAGGCCACGCTGATCTGCGAAGCGGCTGGCCGGGGCGCAGCGCCTCTCCCGATCGCAGACGGCATCGCCGCCTGCGCGCTTCTAGGCCAGCTGGAAGGCGAAGCGGCCGCCGCGCTGCTCCAACAGGCAACTTCCACCCCCATCACCTTCGACACTCAAGACGGCTGCATCCAGCTCAGCTGGCGATCCGACGCCATCCACGCCGCTATGCCCAGCGGCGAAGCGCGCATCATCGCCAGCGGCAATGCGGCCCGCCAAATATTCGACGCTTCCCTCACCGAACGAGCCCTGCTGCGCTCCGCCTGGCTAGTCGGCGCAGGCACCCGCGCGATCGGGATGGCCGCCGCCTACGCTACCGAGCGCAAGCAGTTCGACCAAGCCATCGGCGCGTTTCAGGGCGTGGCCTTCCCCCTCGCCGACTCCATCACCGACATGGAGGGTGGCCGCCTGCTGCTATGGCGCACCATCTGGGGCGTTGCGCAGCAACAGTCCGAAGCAGGCGCCCTCGTCGCCATGACGAGCTGGTGGACCGCCACCACCGCGCGCGCCGCCGTCCGCCGCGCGCTGCGCACCTTTGGCGGCTATGGCCTCTCGGACGAATACGACATCCACCTCTATTTCCTTGCGATCGACCGCGTGGCCCTGGCGGAAGGCGACCCAGAGGACCGTCTGGTTGACGCAGGCGATCGCCTCTGGGCAGGCACGACAACCGCCCTGCCCGATGCAGGCGACCCCGGCTTGGAAATGGGCTTTACCGCAACCGAAGAAGCCTTCGCGGCGGAAGTGCGCACCTTCCTAGAATCCGCCATGACGCCCGAGCTGCAAAGCGCTGCAGCAAAGTCCACCGATGGTCATCTCCCCGACCTCCACCGCCAGCTCGCCGCTGCAGGGCTCGCTTATCCGGATTGGCCGCGCGAACGGGGCGGGCAGGACCGCAGCCCCATGGAAGTGACGGCGCTAGGCCGCGTGTTCGAGGAATTCGGCGTCTCCCGCATCCCGATCGGCTGCACCAACATGGGCGCGCGCATGACGATGCAATTCGGCTCGCCCGAACTGAAGGCCGAAGTGCTACCACGCCTGGCCGATGGGTCGGCCCTCGCCTGCCTTGGCTTTACCGAGCCGGCATCGGGATCGGACATGTACGCCGCTCGCACCCGCGCCGTGCGCGATGGCGATGACTGGATCATCACCGGGCAGAAGATGTTCACAACCGGCGCGCACATCTCGGATTATATATTGATGCTCGCCCGAACAGATCCCGACGCGCCCAAGCATAAGGGCATCACCATCTTCTTCTTCCCCATGACGCTGCCGGGCATCACGATCCAGCCGGTCGACACGCTTCAGGATGAACGCACCAACATCACCTTCTACGACGAAGTCCGCGTGCCCGACCGCTACCGACTGGGCGAAGTCAATGGCGGGCTCCAGGTCATGGCCGCCGCCATGGAAATCGAACATGGCGGTGAAGGCTATCATATCTATCACCACAGCCTGATGCGCGCCGCGCTCGACTGGGCAGGCAGCAGCGACGCGGCAGGCAAGCGCCCAATCGACAGGCCCGCTGTTCGCGCCCGCCTTGCCCGCGTACGCACACATCTGGAAATCGCCGATCTCATGTGCCGCCGCGTCACCTGGGCGATCGAGGCAGGCCGGATGACCCGCGCCATCGGCCCGATGGCCAAGATGTTCGCCACCGAAATCTACATGCAGGACGCTGCCGACCTTGCCGCGCTGGCCGCGCCCGGCACGCTCTCCCATCGAACGCCCGCCCTGGCGAAGATCGAGGAATCCTATCGCCAGTCAATCG
>JAEZCS010000151.1 GCA_023433445.1 Pseudomonadota bacterium
CCTATTGAATAACGAAATTGGTAAAATAAACGTTATCGATGCCGCCATAGCCCGTCTTTTGCTTCAAAACATCGTTGATAACGCCCTTGATCCGGCCCTGGAGCTGCCGCTTGCCTTCCGGCGTCGCAAGCATTGATTCGGGCTGCTGGGCGAGCAGCATCAGCACCTGGCTGCGAATCGCCATTTCGTGCGTCTTGATCGCTTCGATCACGCGCAGGTCGTAATAGGTTGATACGGCCAGCGAAATCTGGGCGAAGGCGTCAGTGTCCGACATGTTGGAGGTAAAGGGCGCCTGCAGCTGGAAATAGGTTGCCTGATAGGCGGCCGGATTGGCAGGCACTGGAAGATCGATGCCCTTTCCGGGATGCGCAGGCGCATGGCCAGCACCGGCCCCGCCGCCATGGCCTCCGCCACCCATGCCATGAGCCTTGGCGACTTCCTCGGCGCTCTCACCCGCCAGAACGAGGACTGGCTTGTTGGGATCTTCCTTGGGACCTTGCTCCTTGGCGTTGAAGAAACCGGCGGCGTAGAGCCCGCCAGCCGTTCCCGCGCCACCCAGGACAAGCGCGGCGGCGGCCAGCAGGATCATCTTCATGCCCCCGCCCTTTTTCTTCTTCGCCTTCGCCTCGTCGCTCATCTGCCGGTCCCCCGCATATCCTGGATCTTAAGCGTAACGCGCGCGCGCCCGGTCATGGGCGGCAGGCTGCGCATCCGCATGGTTAAGAACGGCAGGATCGCCGGAGCCTTTAGGGCCAAAACCGTTATTTTCGCGCCCCTGCCAGCGATTTTGCTGACCCTGGGGCTGGCCCATATTCTGGCCGCCACTCTGCGCCCAGGCAGAGGTCTGGGAGCCCTGCTGCGACTGTTGGTGTTGCTGAGACGATGACTGGCCGTTTGTTTCGGCGCGGTGCGTTTCGGCCACGGCAGGCGCGCGTTCGACCTTCACCTCGGCGATGCGGACGGCAGCGAGCCCTGCATCGAGCTTCAGCCGGTCGCTATCCTGCCGCAACGCCATCTCCGCCGCCTCGCTGGCAACGGTCAGGCTGACCGCAGCGCCGTCCGTGTCATGGCGAATGTCCACCTGCACGGCGCCAAGATGCTGCGTATCGATCTGAAAGCGTCCCTGCGCGCCATTTGCCGACAGCCCCGCAATGTCGCGGGCGAGCCCGTCGATCCACTGGCCCGAAACGCCCATATCGACGACCTGGGCGCCAAGGCTGGCGGAGAGATCGGGAGATGGCGAGGCGGGGGCAGCGCTGGCCACCGAGAGACTGGCGGTTTGCGTAACCATGACTGGAGGCGCAGCGGGAGCCGCATCAGCAGACGGCGAAGCAATGGACGGGTCGAGTGCCGGTTCAGTTGAACGAACCGCCATATCGGCTTTCGCATGCGCAGCGGCGGAGATCTGTTCGCCGACGCGGACAGGCGCGCCGGTCTGGCGTGCGGCCACCTGTTCACGCACGATTTCCAAGAGCGCGATAGCTTCCGCCTTCATCGGCTTGCCGTTGAATACCGGCGCTGCGGGCAAGGCGCTGTCGGGCGCTGGGCTTTCGTTTTCCGAAGTTGCCACAGGCGTGTCCGAGACCACCGACGAGGCTTTCGCACCGCCGCGAGCGGGTCGCTGGTCAGGGGCGATGCTTGGAGGACCGCTTTGGATCGGCACAGGACTGGCCGAGGGCGCCGAGGGCACGGGCACCGTGATGGTCGGTGCTACATTCTGTGCCGCAGCAACAGGTTCGGCGCTGTCAGCCGGGGCATTGATCACCGGTTCAACAGTGACCGGTGGCACGACCTCGGCAGCCATGAAGGGCGGCGGCACTGGAATCGTGGTCGCGGGATCCTGCTCCGTCCGCTGAACCTTCGGCTTCTCCCTGGGCGGGGATTTGCTCCCGACCGGCGCGGCTTCCTCCACGACGGGCATGAGAGGTCCCGCCTCAGCCTTATCGCCATGAGCGACCGGATGGGCCTCAGGCGACTGAACAGGCTTGGCGATCGGGTCCGGCAATTCTGCTTCTGACGGAATGGCTACTTCAGTTGGGGCATCTGGTTCCGGCTGCTTGGGCGCTTCGTCAGCCAAGCCCAGCTCGGGCTGCGCGGGGAGTTGCGCAGGCTCAACCTGTGCCTGATCCTCCACCGGAACGTCAGCGGCCTGCTTGACGAGCCCGAGCGCTCGGCCAGGCGGCAACTGCGACGGCAAAGATTTGCCGGCGGCAACCGCTATGGCCAGCCCGTGCGGCACATGGCCATGCGCAGGCTTGGCCTCGGCCTGTCCCATGTTCCCAGGAATGTCGGGGGTGGCGGCAGCGTCCTGCCCCCCAAGGCGCGGTGCATCGGTCGCAGCGGCCGGGGTAGCTGGTCCGTCACTTAGCGGCAGGCCCGGAGCAACGGCAGTCTCCTCCGCCATAGTGCCGTTGAACAGCGCGGCAAAATCAGCCGTGTCGCCCGGTGAGGCAGGCTGAACCGCCGCCACACCCGGCGCGGCCGAGGAAAAGAGCAGTGCCTTCAGGCTGGAAAGCATGTTCATCTCATACATCTCCTGTCCGCTGCATCCGGCGGTAGCGCGGCAGGGCCGCCAGCTTGTTTTCCCGCCATTCCTCCAGGTCCGCGCGGGCGCGATCCTTGAGTTTTTCGGCGATTTCGCGGTCCCGATTGGCCGCAAGGGTGACGCCTTCCTTGGCCTCTACCTTGCGGCGCGCATCGTAGAGCGCGCCATCCAGCTGACGGCCAGCCTGCTCAAGCCGGCCAGCAAGTTCCTGCATCGCTGCAAAATTCGCGCCATTTGCCATGCCGGGGTCGGAAAAAAGATCGTTCCGCACTTTGCGCAGCCTGTCGGCATTGCGTTCAATGCCATCAGCCTCGTCCCGAGCGCGGGCGGTTTCAGCGACAGCCATGGCATGTTGCACATGGCGGACGCGCAGCACGCGCTGGCGCGTCTGGAGCGCGCCCTTCATGCGCCGAACTCAGCGATCAGGGCCCCGGCGCTGGTGTCGAGATCGATCCGGCTTTTCTGATCCTGCCGGATGAAATCGAGGATTTCCTGCCGCCGTTGGACTGCTTCATCAATCACAGGATCATTGCCGGGACGATATGCGCCCATCAGGATCAGGTCGCGGTTTTCTTCATAGGCGGCCCAGAGGCGACGGTAGGAGGCGGCGGCGATGCGATGCTCATCCGGCACCACATCCGCCATGACGCGCGAGAGGGATTTGCCGATGTCGATAGCGGGGAAGATCGCCTGTTCCGACAAATGGCGGGAGAGAACGAAGTGCCCGTCCACGATGGCGCGGGCGGCGTCCACAATCGGATCGTCGGTATCGTCGCCGTCAGCCAGCACGGTGTAGAGCGCGGTTATCGAGCCGCCAGTACGAGCGTCCACCCCTGCCCGCTCAACCAAGCGCGGGATGAGTGCGAGCGCGGAAGGCGGATAGCCCTTCATCGCTGGCGGCTCGCCAAGGGCCAGACCGATCTCGCGCTGGGCATGGGCGCAGCGAGTGAGGCTGTCGATGAGGAGCAGCACCTTCTTGCCGCGCGCGCGGAAATATTCGGCGATGGCGGTGGCACGAGCGGCGGCGCGCAGGCGCAGCACCGGGGGATGATCGGCAGGCACAGCGACGACGATCGACTTGTGCATCGAATTTTTGAGCTTGGTTTCCAGGAAGTCGCTGACCTCGCGGCCGCGTTCGCCGATCAGGCCCGCGACGACGATGTCGGCTTCGGCCCCTGCGATCATCTGGCCCATCAGGACCGACTTGCCGACGCCCGAGCCTGCGATGATGGCGATGCGCTGGCCCCGTCCGGCGGTGAGGAGGGCGTTTACGGCGCGGACGCCCAAATCAAAGGGTTCGGTGACGCGGCCACGGTCGAGGACATTGCCCTTGACCCCGTTGAGCGGCCAGCTGCCGCCCGCGATGATCGGCCCCTTGCGGTCGAGCGGCTGGCCCATGGCATCAATCACGCGGCCGATCAGCCCCTCGCCCACCTGCACCATATTGGCCTGGCTGTCCGGCTCGACCCGCGCGCCATTTTCCAGTGGCGCGTCGGCATCCAGCGGCACGAGCAGCGTCTTGTCGCCGCGAAAGCCGACAACCTCGGCCCGGCAGATGGTGCCGTCCGCGGCAATCACCCGCGCGCCCGCGCCAATCGGCTTGCGAAAGCCCGTGACCTCCAGCATGCCCGCATCATGGCTGACCAGGCGGCCGACATGGCGGGGCGAACGGTTCTGGACTTGCAGATGATCGAACAGGCTTTCGGCCTGGGCTAGCGATGCCTTGATCATGCCCAAACCCCCTTCATGAACGGCCTTCCATGTCGTCCAGCAGGGCGCGCAGGCGAGACAGGCGCACATCCGGGCCATCCTCGACCCAGCCGTCGGCGGTTTCGAGCCGCACGCAACCACGATGCATGGCGGGATCGCCGACCAGCTTCACGCCGATCGTTTCGCTTTCCAGCATGGCGACATCGTCAGGATGGAGGTGCAGCGCGCTCTTGTCCTCATTATCCTCGATGAAGGCAGCGACCGTGTCACAGCGCTGTACCAGCCGCTCCAGATCGATCTCGACTTCCCCGACGATCTGCTCGACCAGCCGGACGACCGTGGCCGACAACATGGTGGACAGCATGCCGCTGGGCGCGGGTGAAAGATTTTCCAGCGCTTCAGCAAGGCGAGCGCGCGCTTCGGCATCGGCTGCTGCGGCGTCGCCGACCACCCGGCATCCTTCATCGAAGCCGAGCGTGAAGGCCTCCATCCGGGCCTGCTCGATGATGTCCTCATCGGTCATGGCGGGCGCGGCATCGTGCATCGTCCTGCCGGTCGCCGGGGCCGCGTCGGAATAGAGGCTGCGGAAGTTGCCGCTTTTCACCTGTCCCATGCCGCCCAGGGGGATGCTGGACGCATCCCGGCAGTTGCTTGCGTCCCAGACCTTAAACAAAGTCGTTCCCCTTGCCGCCCAGCATGATCGTGCCAGCGTCGGCCATGCGGCGCGCGGTGGCGATGATCAGCTTCTGCGCCTCCATCACCTCTGCCAGGCGAATGGGTCCGCGCTCCTCGATTTCGTCGGCGATCGCCTGCGCGGCGCGGGCCGACATCGCGCCGAAGATCTTGCCCTTCAGCATCTCGTTCGCGCCCTTCAGCGCCACGACCAGCACGCTGCTGTCGATGGTGCGCATCAGCGTGCCCATATTCTTGTCATCCATGTCGATCAGGTTATCGAACACGAACAT
>JAEZCS010000230.1 GCA_023433445.1 Pseudomonadota bacterium
CCTGAAGGGCGACTATCATCTCCCCCTCCCGCAGGCGGGAGGGGGCCGGGGGGTGGGCTGGCGCAACGTCAGATCTCATCCTGACGCGGCAGCCAAAACGGACGGACCTGCAAGCAAAGGCGCAGAGTGCGAAGTTTCTCCTTCCTCCTTCAGGGAAAAAGCGAACTCGCCCATCAGTCCCAGGACATCCCAAGTACCTGTATCCCCCAAACCCCACTCCCCACGAAAACCATCCTATTTCCCCTCGCCCCCTCTCATTCCCGCTGTCCTACATCGTCCAGACCTGTCTATCCCGTACCGGTCTTTGAAACGTCGCACTGCTTCCCACGCCGCCTACGCGCGCCTGCGCACGCGCGCGCATATGGTGTGAACTTCGGTACGAAAACGGCGGTTTTCCGCAGGTCTCCGCCCATGCCGCACATTCTGCGTGACATAAGCGCTCCTATTCTGTAGAGGCCCGCGCAGCAGGCTCCTTCGGGAGTCTTCCGTCCGAGACAGTTGGTGAAGGGAATTTGCCCTTCTTAATCTCCAACCTAGACGGGGAAAAGTTCTCTACCGGCTGGCTTTGCCTGGCCGGGTCTGCCTGTTTTCCTCAAGGGTACGGGCCAGTCGATCTCTCCCCTTCGGACTTTAGTGCCCCGCGTTCGCGCGGGTTTTAGCCGTTCGCTGGTTCGCCAGCGGACATGAAGTGGAGAATGGCATGGATCGTAATCAGAAAGCTGAGGTCGTTTCCGCGCTGAACGCACATCTGGCAGAAGTTGGCGTGGTCGTCGTGACCCGCAACCTCGGCATGACGGTCGCTCAGTCGACCCAATTGCGTCAGAAGATGCGCGAAGCCGGTGGCACCTACAAGGTTACGAAGAATCGCCTCACCAAGATCGCCCTTGAAGGCACCGACTATACCGGACTCAGCGACCTGCTGACCGGTCCCGTCGGCCTCGCCTCCTCGGCCGATCCGGTTGCAGCCGCCAAGGTTGCAGTCGAATTCGCCAAGACCAACGACAAACTTGAGATCGTTGGTGGCGCAATGGGTGAAGTGCTGCTGAACGCGGAGGGCGTCAAGGCGCTCGCCTCGATGCCGTCGCTGGATGAACTGCGTGCGAAGCTGGTCGGCCTTCTGGTCGCCCCGGCTACCAAGCTCGCAACCGTCACCCAGGCGCCGGCTGCCCAGCTCGCGCGGGTCTTCAACGCCTATGCGGAAAAGGACGCGGCCTGATCGCCGTCGGCTTTACCGCCAATACACGTTTTCAACTCTTGATTTTGCGGGGTTCATCCCCCGCCCAGAAGGGAAATTAACATGGCAGATATCAATGCTCTGGTCGATCAGCTGTCGGCCCTGACCGTTCTCGAAGCCGCTGAGCTTTCGAAGGCCCTGGAAGAAAAGTGGGGCGTTTCGGCTGCTGCTGCTGTTGCAGTTGCTGCTCCCGCCGGTGGCGCCGCTGGTGGCGCGCCTGCTGAAGAAGCCAAGGACGAATTCGACGTCGTTCTCACCGGCGACGGTGGCAAGAAGATCAACGTCATCAAGGAAGTCCGCGCCATCACCGGCCTCGGCCTGACCGAAGCCAAGGCGCTGGTCGAAGGCGCTCCGAAGGCTGTCAAGGAAGGCGTCGGCAAGGACGAAGCCGAAAAGCTCAAGAAGCAGCTGGAAGAAGCCGGCGCGACTGTCGAGCTCAAGTAATCGGATCGCTCCGCCTAGCGCGGGGCGCCGATCCAGCTCAGCTGGAACAAGGGCGGTATCTCCGGATGCCGCCCTTTTTACGCGGCGGGCCAGGCGCGGCCTCATCACCCGCCCGAACCAAACTCACTCTTATCTTGGCATCAGGATGGGGAGTTCCACACGGAAGGTCGCGCCCTTCTCCGTCTTAGGATCGAGCGCGATCGTTCCGCCATGCGCCTCAACTATGGCCTTGCTGATCGCGAGGCCCAGGCCAGTGCCCGCATGACCTTGCTGATGCGCTCCATCCTCCTGTTCAAAGCGCTTGAACAGGCGCGCCCGAAATTCTGGCGAAATTCCCGGCCCTTCATCAGCCACGCTGATCTGCGCATTATCGCCTGCTCTCTGCAACGACACCCGGACCGTGCCACCTGACGGAGAGAATTTGCAGGCGTTCGACAATAGGTTGGTCATCACCTGGCACAGACGGTTGCTATCAACCTTTGCAACCACGGCCTCTGCAGGTCGCTCGAACGAAAGCTTGACGCCGAAACGCTCCGCATAGGGTTCGATTTGCTCGATAGACTCGACCAGCAGCAGACCCAGCTCCCGCTCATCGAAATGAAAGACCAGTTTGCCTGACTGAAGCTTGTCCATGTCCAACAGGTCGTTGACCAGATGGATCAGCCGCTCGGCATTCTTGCTGCCGATTGCCACCAGTTGCCTGGCCCTGTCAGGCAAGTCGCCCGCGGCCCCGCCCGCCATCAGCCCCAACGCACCGGAGATCGCTGTCAAAGGCGTACGCAGTTCATGACTGACGGTCGATACCAGCTCGTCCTTCAGGCGGCTGATCTGCCGTTCCTGCGTCACGTCCCGGGCGGTCATGATGAAGCGCCCACCACGGATCGATTCGCGCCGGATGTCGAGAATGCGGCCGTTCCGGCGCTGAATTTCCAGCCGCCGGCTATCACTGGTCCGGATGGACTCCACGAAGGCTGCAACGATCTGGTCGGGATCGCCGGCCCCCAGTTCGCCGCGTTGCGCCGTCAGCCGGATGAGATCGCGTGCATCCTTACCGCCGGTGACACTATCAGGAGCGTAGTCGAAGAGTTCGACGAAGGCCTGGTTCCACAGCATCAAGCGCAGATCGCGATCAACCACCGCGACACCACCGCTGACATTTTCAACCGTCAGCTTTAGCAACTGGCGTTCGTCATCCAGTTTGCGCCGATGCTCCTCAGCTGCGAAGCCTTTCACCCGGAACTCAATAAGATCGACCACCGTCCGCGCGAGTTGGGCAAGTTGCCTTTGTTCCTTTTCCCCAAAGCCGCGAGGTTTGTGATCAATGATGCAGAGCGTTCCGACGGGTTGGCCGTTGGCGACGCGCAGTGGCGCTCCCGCATAGAAACGAATGCCCGGCGGCCCGGTCACCAGCGGGTTGCTGCAAAACCTGGCGTCCTCAGCGGCATCTGGAACAACCATTACGTCGGGCTGCAAAATAGCGAAGGCGCAGAAAGCGACATCACGCGGTGTATGCGTTTCATCGATGCCGGAGGCACCGCGAAAGCATTGCGCGTCCGAGCCGACGATCGACACGAGTGATATGGGGACGTCGAACAGGCTAGCAGCCAACTGCGCGATATGATCGAACGGCCCTTCGCGGCCGATGCCTCCGATCCGATAACGTTCCAGCGCTTGCAGCCGATCAGCCTCATCCGCAGGAAGAGCGGGTTTTACGGTTTCAGCATATTGTCGCTGTTTTTGCGTCCCCGACATTTATCCTCACATTCGACACGTCGCCATCATATGGCGCGCATCTTATCTAACGTGAAATCAATCACTTCGCGTTCTTATCGGGATCATAACGGGTCAGGATCAAGGTACAAATAACGATCATCAAACGCTGCGAGGGACCTCAATCCTTCCAGATCAAGAATTTCGGCCGCGCCCCGCTGATAGCTCAAAAGGCCCTGCTCGCGCAAAAGGCGCAGCGTGCGATTCACATGAACGGGTGTCATGCCTAGACTATCGGCCAACTGCGATTGGCTCATCCCGAGACTGAAGTGATCGCTGCTGAGGCCTATGATCTGCAGCCGGACTTGCAGTTCGCAAAACAGGGCAGCCAGCCTTGCCGCAGCAGACCTTTGTCCCAATGACAGTTCCCACTCGCGGTTCATCGAGGCGTCAAGGTTGGTGCTGAACCAATATAGCCGGCCCAGTCGTGGCCATTCCTCAACCAACTGACGAATTTGATCATGAGGAACCAGAGTCACCATGCAATCGGTTAGCGTCATCACATCATGCTCAAGACGCTTCAGCGTAAAGCCGTGCAGGTCGACAAAGTCGCCAGCGATATGAATTTGCGTGATCTGCCGCTTGCCATCGGCCAGGTCCTTGAACCGGCATATGACTCCTTCAAGCAGCATGGTGCTGGCTTCCAGAAGTTCCCCTTCGTGGACGATGGTGCAATTGCGCGCCACCCGTTTGCCTGGTGGCATGATGGCCCGGATCGCGGCCTCCTCCTCATGGGAGAGCCCATGGCGGAACCTAATTTTGGCAAGATGCGCCGCTATCATCGCGGTCTCCTGGGTCCAACCGGAGACACACGGCCTCGGTGAAGGTAACTCGCTCGATTTCTGTACCAGTCTCGGTTCTAATGTCGATGCGACCGGTAAGGTCTACCATTCCGATCAGCACTTCTTCGCTCAGGATAGAACGGATGGTCCTTATCGCGATATCGCGGGCATCTTCTTCGTCGGTCAGTTCCCGACCCTCCCTGTCACGGGTAAAGCCGGTACCGTTATGAAGGTCAAAGTGAAGGCGGCGCATGGCAGGGGAACGCCGCCCTCATCGGTAAGTTTCCAGAATTACTCGAGAAGTGTCGCAGGAACCGCACCTTCTCGGAGCAACCCCCTGTTTAATCAGCGCGCCGCCAGTAGGATAGGACGCTCAGCCGCTGCGTCAGCCAAATGTTCCGCGCGTAAACTGTGCAGCATGGCGTCCCTTTCCCGAGCATCGTTGGCGACAATCACCCAAGCTTCGAACTTTGACCCTGGGCGAACTTCCTGGGGTAGAGGATAAAGTGAACCCATCGAACGGACGGCTCGCATCGATATGCGATCCACTCCCCTCGATGCGGAAGAGCCGGCAAGAGCGATACTCTCTGGGCGCCCCTGCTCTCCCAAGCGAAACTGGACACGCGAGTAACCTGTCGATGTTCCGTCCCGGTAGAGGGAGGTTGCTTGGCGGATGCGCTGTGACAGTCTCGACGCTGTGCGATTCATCCATTTGTTGTAGCTTGTCGCACTCTTGTCCGGCGCAACGACGGTTAATTGTCTTCCCTGCCCAGCTTCAGCGGCGACAATGGGCATGGCTAGGCAAACGCAAAGCGCCGCAATAACAGGCTTGGCATACATGGAGGCCTCCTCTGTTTATCTATCGATTTTTACTGAAATGCCACTGCGGCAGCATCAAGCAGGCCGAGAGCAGCGAAAGCCTTATATGGCAAACCCAGCCATTCAGGTAATAAATTAACGCCAACGATGTCATGGCCCTATGATTATTTCATGCGGCCTTCATGTTTGCATTACAGCCGAACTTAGCTGCCGCCATTACTGCTGCTTGGAAGTGTCAGCTTCTAAGCCATGACTATAATGAGACTTTCGTGATTGCCCCTACGACCTGGGCCAGCGAATCACGACAAACGCGACTAAGTGGTGATGGCTAACCCTACGGCTTCCCCGACCTTGATGCCGTCAATCGCAGCCGATAATATCCCACCCGCATAACCAGCCCCTTCACCGGCGGGATACAGTCCAGCGACGTTCAAGCTTTGAAGATCCTTCCCTCGCGTAATTCTGATTGGAGAAGAGGTGCGCGTCTCCACTCCCGTCATGACGGCGTCGGGATGATCATAGTTGGCGATCTGCCGGCCAAATATGGGCAAAGCTTCGCGAAAGGCCTCTGTCACAAAATCGGGCAGGCATGATGACAGGTCCGTCATCTTCACGCCCGGCTTGTAGGAAGGAACGACTTCTCCCACCGCCGTCGAGGGCCGTCGCGCCAGGAAATCGCCTACCTTCTGCCCCGGCGCCCAGTAGGAGAAACCGCCGGCAACGAACGCCTGACTTTCCCAGTGCCGCTGAAGATCAATACCAGCCAGCGGACCGCCGGGATAGTCCCGTGCGGGGTCGATACCGACGACCAAACCGGAATTAGCGTTGAATTCGGCCCGGCTATATTGGCTCATGCCATTGGTAACCACGCGGCCTTCTTCGGACGTAGCCGCAACTACACGGCCACCGGGGCACATGCAAAAGCTGTAGACCGTGCGGCCATTCTCGCAATGGTGCGCCAGACTATAGGCCGCCGCGCCCAATAGCGGATGGCCCGCGCAATTTCCGTAACGCGCGCGGTCGATCCAGCTTTGCGGATGTTCGATCCGCACTCCGATAGAAAAAGGCTTCGCTTCTATGTGAACGCCGCGCCGGTGCAGCATTTCGAATGTCGGACGCGCGCTGTGCCCCACCGCGAGCACGACATGTTCTGCCTCTAAAAAGCTGCCGTCTGACAAGTGCAGCCCACGCAGTCGCTGCGTACCGTCGGCCAACCGCTCCAGTTCCAGGTCATCGACCTTGTGCTGCCATCGATACTCGCCGCCCAGTTCCTCGATCTGGCGCCGCAGGCTTTCGACCATCGTGACTAGCCGAAACGTCCCGATATGCGGATGCGCTTCAGTCAGAATATCTTCAGGCGCGCCTGCTGCGACAAACTCTTCCAGCACCTTGCGGCCAAGAAACCGCGGGTCCTTCACCCGGCAATACAGCTTCCCGTCCGAAAAGGTGCCCGCGCCCCCTTCGCCGAACTGCACATTACTGTCTGGATTGAGCTCAGCCCGTCGCCACAGTCCCCAGGTGTCCTTGGTCCTCTCACGCACCACCTTGCCGCGATCAAGGATGATCGGCCGGAAGCCCATCTGCGCCAGGATCAATCCCGCGAAGAGACCGCAAGGACCTGCGCCGACAACGATTGGCCTTTTGCCCGCCCAGCTCGGCGGCGCGTGGGTGACGAAACGGTAGTCGGTGTCAGGCTTGGGACGCACATCATGATCATGGGCAAGCCGCCCGAGCACCGCCGCTTCATCAGCAAGCGCGACATCGACGGTATAGACCAGTTGGATCGCATTTTTGCGCCTGGCGTCGTTGCCTCGACGGACGATGATATGCCCCTGAAGCTCAGATGCCTGTATGCCCAACCGCGCACAAATGGCGGCGGGCATCGCATCGGCCGGGTGGTCGAGGGGCAACTTAAGGCCGGAGAGGCGCAACATGGCGCCGCCTCTACCCGCATTTGCCGCCCCGCTCCACCCCCTCATGAGGATAAGCCGACGCCTTTTCAGAGGCGCGCGCGCAGCCCCGCGTACATAGCCCGACGTTCGATCGGGTAGAATGCGACACTGGACTCGTTCGCCGGTGTCAGCGGATCGTCCCGCCTGTAGTTAACGAGTGCTCCAATATCGCCGATCGCTCGTTTGCCCGTCAGGTTGCGGGCATCGATAAAGAGGCTGATCGCATTGGTCAGCTGCGCCTGTGCCCCGAGGTTGAGAGTAGCATAGCCGTCAATCCGTTTGCTGTTGGCATAGTCAACCCAAGCACCCTGCGGCACCCATTCGACAGCTGGCGCGATGCTGGCTCGATCCGTCCCAAGCTTCAACTCCGCGCGGTAGAAATGACGCGGCACGACGGGAAGGCGATTGTTGCCGAACTGCGCGTCGCTCCGGAACCGGAAATCGCTATATTGATAGGCCTGCCGCAATGTCGCCCAGGGCAAGATCGTCAAGTCCAGCGCTGCCTCCACCCCTTGGTGCCGCGTTCGGCCTGCGTTGAACGTCGCGGCGGGGATAACGCCCGGCTGAACATTATATTGGAGCAGTTCGCCTTTCAGGTCGGCCCTATAGATGCTCAGGTCCCAACGCGCAGAGCCCAATGTCCCACGCGTGCCAATTTCCGTTGTCCAAGCCCGCTGGGCGTCGAGCGGGGAGAAGCCCGGCAGCGCCACTCCACCCGATCCGACGGCAGTTTGCCCCAATTCGATGAAACCCGGCAGTTCCACCGATCGGCTGTAATTTGCGTAGAACTGCGTCGCCTCAGAGGGTTCGAGCAGTAGCCCGAATTTGGGCGCGAAGCCGTCGAACTTGGCCTTGCCACTACGTACAGGCAGAAGGCGATTGTCCAGCCGCCGATGCCCATGTGTGTAGATACCGCCAGCGACCAGCCATAGTCCCTGAACCGGCGCTATTCTGGCTTCGGCATAGCTGTTGATGGTCTGGGCGCTCGCCTTCTGGACCGAGGTGGTCGCGCCCGCTTTGCCGTTGATGTTCACGAACTGGCGGAAATCACCGCGGCCAAAGCGCGCCTGCGTACCCAGCGTGAGTTCAACTGGAAGCCCCCCTATGTCGCCTGCCAGGTCCAGACTCGCGAACAGCCCACGATCCTCCGACTTCTGGTCGATCACTTGGTAAATGGGGTGGTCCAACGCCTTCGCGTTAAAATAGGCCCCAAACGTAATTTTTCCGCTGTCCAGCTCCACCGCAGTACGGTTTTGAAAGCGTATCGAATCGATGTTGCGCGCCTGATCTCCTGCAAAATTTCCACGCGCCGGGTCGTTCAGAGCGTCCGCCTCGTTCAACGCCCCCGACAGCTTCTGCCTTATCGTATGCGCGCTTGCGTAGAATCGGGTTTCCACGCGGTCGCTGAGCTTGATCCCAACATTGCCGTTGAAACGCAGCGCTCGCCTCTCGCCATGAGCGCGGTCGCCATCAGACCGGTCGGCGGTGATCGCTGCCCAGGCATCTCCGCGGTCATCCGCATAGCCATAAGCCGCCTTGGCCCGAAGCGTTTCGAAGGAACCGCCATCAATGCGCAGTTCGCCCCCCGGCGCTGTCCGCCCCGTTGGCGTTACTGCGTTGATCGCGCCGCCCAAGGTCGATCCGCCAAGCCGCAGGGCATTGCCGCCGCGATACACCTCCAGATGCTGGAAAACCTGTGGGTCCAGTTCCTGAAAGTCGCCATTGTCGTCGGCCATGTTGATCGGAATGCCATCCTGCAACAGCGTCAGGCCACGCATATGGAAGCTCCGCGAAAGACCGGAGCCGCGGATAGAGATGCGGACTTCTTGCCCGAAACGAGGCTGCGTGTAGACGCCGGCCGAAAAAGCAAGCGCGTCGCGCAGCGACACGGCCAGCTTGTCCTCAAAATCTTTGGCAGCAACGATGTTGGCGCCGCCAGCGGTGCGGCTGATGTTAGCAGCGGCATCTTCAGGGGTTGAAGCAGCCGTCACGATGATGCGGCTCTGATCGCCAGCCTCATCAGCAAGGGCAGGCACGGACAGCAGGGAACAAGCAAGTGCGCACAGCGAAACGCTGCGCAAAGCGATAGGTGCAGACATGAATTAATCCTCGTGAAAAATCGTGCCGCGCTCGGCGCGGCATAGGCGACATTGTCAGGAGGATTGAGGTGGTCCGGATGATGGCGGCGGGGGGGCCGCAAGCCTGGCAATCAGTCCAGTCTTAAGGGCGAACGCAATCGGACCGAAGCCCGTCTGCCAGGATGGCAGCGGCAAATCGGCCAGCGCCAAAGGCGGCACCGTCGGCTGCACGGTTGCGGCGAAAGCGCAATGCTGCTGAACCGGCCCGTCCTCATCTGGCATATGCGCTTTGTCGGGCACTCCCTCTCGATCAACCATAACGCGCACCGCGCCCTGACCGGTACACAGCGTCACCATAACGCCTTGTGAGGTACGAACGGGCATGAACCCGGCAGGTGTGACGAGCTGGACCGCAAGGACAAGCAGCGCCAGTACGGCCAACAGGCCCCGCGCAAGTTCCGATTGTCTGATCACCCCCGTCATGGGACGCCGCTTAGCCGCCCCCGCCCACCCTGTCATCAGGCCAAATTGACCCAGATCACACTTGACGTTAACGTAAACCTTTCCTAGCTATTGCGCCATGGACCAGCGCACCAGCATTGCGGGCATTGAACTGCCCGATCACAAGGAACGGCAAAGCTACACGATAACCGACCTGTCCGAGGAGTTCGGCGTCACCGCACGCGCGCTCCGTTTTTATGAGGATGAAGGACTGATCGCGCCGGAACGCCAAGGTCTGGCGCGTATCTATTCGCGCCGCGATCGCGCCCGCCTCGCCTGGATCCTCCGCGGCAAAAGGGTCGGCTTCAGCCTCGCTGACATTCGCGAGATGATCGACCTTTATGATGCTGATGAGGAACATGAGGAGCAGCGGCGGGTGACAGTCGCCAAGTGCAAAGCGCGCATCGAACTGCTCACCCGCCAGAAAAGCGACATCGACGCCGCTATTGCGGAACTGTCGGACTTTGTAACCGCTCTCGACAGGCCCTGACACTCGCTCTGCCAAGAAAAGAAATACTGGAGAAGATCATGCCCAGCTACACAGCGCCCATTCGCGAAACCCGTTTCGTACTCGACCATGTAGTAGGGCTGGAACGGTACGAAAATCTTCCGGGGTTTGAGAGCGCGACTTCGGACCTGGTCGACGCCATCCTGGCAGAAGGCGGCAAGATCGCAGAGGAGGTGCTCTTCCCTCTCAATGCCATCGGCGACAAGGAAGGCTGCACCCGCCATCCCGACGGCAGCGTGACGACGCCTCCCGGCTTCAAGGAAGCATTCGACACCTATGTCGAAGGCGGCTGGACTACGTTGCACGCACCGACGGAGTATGGCGGACAAGGCTTGCCTAACGTCGTCGCCGCCGCGGTTGGGGAATATGTCCTTTCTGCCAATCACAGCTTCGAAATGTATCATGGCTTGACGAGCGGGGCAGTATCGGCCTTGCTCGCGAAGGGCAGCGAAGAGCAAAAGCAGAAATATATTCCCAACATGGTGTCGGGGAAATGGACCGGCACGATGAACCTCACGGAACCCCATGCGGGCACGGATCTTGGCCTTATCAAGACCAAGGCGGTGAAGCAGGATGACGACAGCTATTCGATCACCGGCACGAAGATCTTCATTTCGTCGGGAGAGCAGGACCTTACCGAAAATATCATTCACCTCGTTCTGGCCAAGACACCCGATGCGCCAGAAGGCAGCAAGGGCATTTCACTCTTCGTCGTTCCCAAGGTGCTGGTGAATGATGATGGTTCGCTGGGGGACCGCAATGCGGTTTCCTGCGGTTCACTGGAACATAAGATGGGCATCCACGGCAACGCGACCTGCGTCATGAACTATGACGGAGCGAAGGGCTGGATCGTGGGCGAAGAGAATAAAGGTCTCGCCGCCATGTTCATCATGATGAACGCCGCGCGGATGTGGGTTGGCATGCAGGGGCTCGGGCAGGCAGAGGTCGCGTTTCAGAACGCGGTCCACTATGCTCGCGATCGGCGACAGGGCCGCGCGCTGACCGGGCCTCAAGACAAGGATGAGAAGGCCGACACCCTCTTCGCCCATCCCGACGTGCGCCGCATGCTGATGGAAGCAAAGGCGCTGACGGAGGGGCTGCGCGCGCTGATGCTCTGGGGCGCGCTCCAGGTGGATCTGGCGCATCATGCCGCAACGGAAGAGGAACGGCAGGCCGCGGACGATCTGGTCCAGCTGCTGACCCCCGTGCTGAAAGGCTATGGCACCGACAAGGGCTTCGACGTTGCCGTGATGTGCCAGCAGGTCTTCGGCGGTCATGGCTACATCTGGGAAAATGGCGCCGAACAATATGTTCGCGACGCCCGAATTGCTCAGATTTACGAGGGGACCAACGGCATTCAGGCGATGGACCTTGTCGGCCGCAAGCTCCCCATGAACGGCGGCCGCGCGTTACAGGCGTTCATGAAGCTCGTCGCTGACGAGGCAGCGGAAGCAAAAGGCAATGCAAAGCTGGCCGGCGTGGCGGAAGCACTGGAAAAAGCCAGCGGCCAATTGGGTGCAGCGACCATGTGGCTTATGCAGAACGCGATGCAAAACCCGGACAATGCCGGGGCTGGCGCCGTACATTACATGCATATTCTGGGTATCGTCTCGACCGGCCTCATGTGGCTGCGCATGGCAAAAGCAGCGGCTGACTTGCTGGACGCGGGCGAAGGGGACGCCCGCTATTTGGAAGCGAAGCTGGTGACGGCACGTTTCTTCGCAGAACGCGTCATGCCGGACGCGGGTGCGCTGCGCCGTAAGATCGAGGGTGGAGCAGAAAGCTTGATGGCGATCGATCCGGACATGTTTTTAGCGGCCTGATCTGGCAAATTTTGCCGATCTCAGCATGGCTGCGATCACGAATTTCAGTCAATCGTCCCTGCGAACAGCCATGTTTCAGCTGTTTGCAGGGCTGTTTGAGATCCCAGTGTGGGCGCACCTGATGTATAGGGCTGCTTGTGCCATCCCCTCCCAATGGGGAGGGGAGTAGCAAACGTCTGGCCTTACGAAGCTGGGAATGGCTCAGTCGCCCCACAATTCCTTGAGCTTACTGAAGAAGCCAGTGGACTGCGGACACTCCTCGCCAGTCTCTGTTTCGCGGAATGCTTCGAGCAGTTCCTTCTGCTTGGCGGAGAGGCGCGTCGGTGTCTCGACTTCGACCTGAATGACAAGATCGCCCTGCCCTCGCCCGTTCAACACCGGCATACCCGCGCCACGCTGACGAATCTGCTTACCGGATTGAATGCCGCTTGGGATCTTGATCTCATGCCGCTGCCCATCAAGGCCGGGCACTTCGATACAGCCGCCAAGCGCGGCGGTAGTGAAACTGACCGGCGCGCGGCAGAAAAGGGTCGTGCCGTCGCGTTCAAACAGCGAATGCCGCTTCACATGCAGGAAGATGTAGAGGTCGCCAGAGGGTGCGCCGCGTGCGCCAGCCTCGCCTTCGCCTGAAAGGCGGATGCGCGTGCCCTCATCGACACCAGCGGGAATGTTGACCGACAAGGTCTTGGGCTTGTCTACCCGGCCTTCGCCGCGGCATGAACGGCAGGGGCTTTCGATGACCTGACCTGCGCCGTGGCAGCCGGGGCAGGTACGTTCGACGACGAAGAAGCCCTGCTGCGCCCGCACTTGACCATGACCGCCGCAGGTGCCGCAGGTCTTGACGCCGGTGCCCGGCTGCGCGCCCGATCCGTCACAGCTTTCGCAGGCGGCGGATACTTCGATCTCTATCTCGGTCTGCTTGCCATGATAAGCTTCGTCGAGCGTGATCTCCATGTCGTAGCGCAGGTCCGCGCCGCGACGCTGCGTCTGGCGGCCACCGCCGCCAAAGCCGCTCTGGCCGAAGATCGTCTCGAAAATATCGCCCAGGTCGGAAAAGCCGCCCGCGCCGCGGCCGTTGAACCCGCCACCACCGCCGCCATTTTGCGCATTGGTGTAGGCGGCATGGCCATAACGGTCATAGGCCGCGCGCTTCTGCGGGTCTTTCAGGCACTCATAGGCTTCGGACACGGCCTTGAACTTGGCCTCGCCATCGCTGCATCCCCCGGTCTTGTCCGGGTGATACTTCATCGCCAGCTTTCGATAGGCGCTCTTGATGGTGCCCGCGTCAGCCGTGCGTTCGACCTCGAGCAGTTCGTAATAATCCAATTCGGTATTCATTGGGGCCCCCGCCCGCTTTGCCCGTCACCCCCGCGAAGGCGGGGGTCTCTCTCGATCATGGGCATCAGATCACAGGTAGGAGAGAGATTCCAGCTTGCGCCGGAACGACGGGTGTTAAGCATCAGCTTCAAGCCTTGTTGTCGTCCACTTCCGAAAATTCGGCATCAACGACATCATCGTCCGCCTTGGGCGCTTCGGCCCCAGGCGAGGCGGCACCGGCCTGTTCCTTTTCATAGATGGCCTGGCCCAGCTTCATCGCAACCTGAGCGAGTTCCTGCGCCTTTGCCTTCATGGCCTCGGCGTCGCCGCTTTCGACAGCGGACTTGGTTGCGGCGATCGCGGTTTCGATTTCAGACTTCAGGCCCGCATCAACCTTCTCGCCATGCTCACTGAGCTGCTGCTCAGTGGTGTGGATCAGGCTTTCGGCATTGTTCTTCGCCTCCGCGCTCTCACGCCGCTTCTTGTCCTCTTCGGCGAAACGTTCGGCGTCCTTCACCATCTGATCGATGTCGGCGTCGCTGAGACCACCAGAGGCCTGAATGCGGATCTGCTGCTCCTTTCCAGTGCCCTTGTCCTTGGCATGGACGTTGACCAAGCCATTAGCGTCGATGTCGAACGTGACTTCGATCTGCGGCACGCCGCGCGGCGCGGGCGGGATGCCGACCAGGTCGAACTGGCCGAGCAGCTTGTTGTCCGCCGCCATTTCACGTTCACCCTGGAACACGCGGATCGTCACCGCCTGCTGATTGTCATCAGCGGTCGAATAGACTTGGCTCTTCTTGGCGGGGATGGTCGTGTTGCGGTCGATCATGCGGGTGAACACCCCGCCCAGCGTCTCGATGCCGAGGCTAAGCGGGGTCACATCGAGCAGCAGCACGTCCTTGACGTCGCCCTGCAGAACGCCGGCCTGGATCGCCGCGCCCATGGCGACGACCTCGTCCGGGTTGACGCCGGTGTGCGGTTCTTTGCCGAAAAATTCCTTCACGGCCTCACGCACCTTGGGCATGCGGGTCATGCCGCCGACGAGAACGACTTCGCTGATCTCGCTGGCGGAGATGCCAGCGTCGGCCAGCGCCTTCTTGCACGGGTCCATGGTACGCTTGATGAGGTCTGTCACCAGCCGCTCCAGATCGGCGCGGGTGATGTTCTTCACCAGATGCTTGGGACCATTCTGGTCAGCGGTGATGAAGGGCAGGTTGACTTCGGTCGATTGTGCTGACGACAGTTCGATCTTCGCCTTCTCAGCCGCTTCCTTCAGGCGCTGGAGCGCAAGCTTGTCCTTGGTGAGGTCGATACCCTCATCCTTCTTGAAGCCTTCGGCCAGATATTCGACCAGCTTGGCGTCGAAATCCTCGCCGCCAAGGAAGGTATCGCCGTTGGTCGACTTCACTTCGAACACGCCGTCGCCGATTTCCAGGATCGAAATGTCGAAAGTACCGCCGCCAAGGTCATATACGGCGATCGTCTTGCCGTCCTGCTTGTCGAGGCCATAGGCGAGCGCGGCAGCGGTTGGCTCGTTGATGATGCGCAAGACTTCCAGACCAGCGATCTGGCCGGCGTCCTTGGTCGCCTGACGCTGGGCATCGTTGAAATAGGCCGGAACGGTGATGACCGCCTGCGTAACCGTTTCGCCGAGATAGCTTTCGGCGGTTTCCTTCATCTTCTGAAGGGTGAAGGCGGAAATCTGCGAAGGCGAATAATCCTTGCCGCCCGCCTGGACCCATGCGTCGCCATTGCCGCCCTTCACGATGTGATAGGGGACAAGCTCCATGTCCTTCTTGGTGGTGGGATCGTCAAAGCGGCGGCCGATCAGGCGCTTCACCGCAAAAATCGTATTGTCCGGATTGGTGACGGCCTGACGCTTGGCGGGCTGGCCGATCAGGCGCTCGCCATCCTTGGTGAAGGCCACGATCGACGGCGTGGTACGCGCGCCTTCCGCATTTTCGATCACCTTGGGCTTGCCGCCGTCCATCACAGCCACGCAGCTGTTGGTGGTGCCAAGGTCAATGCCGATTACTTTTCCCATCTTGTCCTCTTCAAACCCCAAATCACATCAGCGGTTGACGGCCCCATACCTCACGAAAGCGCCAAGGCAAGGCCGTTTGCGGATGGGATATAGGCGCGATCTTCCTTGGCACAAGAAGCGTAGGCGATTACCGTAACAACCGACCGGAAACGAGACAGTCACGAAAGCCTCCCGATGCGCGCACCCTTCTCCTTTTTTGCTTTAGCTACTCCCCTTGCCCTTGCAGCCTGTGGCGATCCCGCTCCCACTTATATTGATCAGGCCTGGGTGCGGCTCAGCCCTAATAAGGACACGCCTTCAGCCGGTTACTTCGTCGCGCATGGCGGCGACGCAGCGACACAGCTTCGTGACGTACGCACTGATTATGCGCTCAAGGTCGAGATGCATGAGAGCATGAATCATAACGGCACAATGACGATGCAGAAGATTGATGCCGTCGACATTCCTGAAAAAACAAAAGTCGCCTTCGCGCCCGGCGGCAAGCATCTCATGATCTGGGGCATCAACGACACGGCGGTCAGCCGCGGCAAGATGACCTTTACCTTCCTGCTCTCCAATGGCGACCGCCTGCTGGTAGATGCCGTGATTCGGAAGCCCGAAGCGCCCGCGCCAAAGGTCGAGGAGCCTGCCAAGCATTGACCAGCAGGAGCCTGACGCCCGGAGAAGTCGCGCTCGCCCGAACGATATTCGGCGACGCGATCGATTATGGCAGGGTAAGGGCTCATAATCGCAAATGGTGGCCCTTCCAGCCTGCTCGCGTCACCATGTCGCCCGATGGGGATATCTGGTTCAATCCCAAGAGCGATCTGTTCTGCGAAGATTTTTGCGGCGAAGCGCTTCATCTGCAGGGTCATTTCATCCACGAAATGACCCATGTCTGGCAGGCGCAAAGGGGCGGGAAATGGTATCTGCCGCTGATGCGACACCCTTTTTGCCGCTACGGATACGACATTGTGGCCGGCCGACCGTTCGAACGATATGGACTTGAACAGCAAGCAGAGATTGTTCGCCACACCTTTCTCATGCGCAAGGGTGCGCAGGTGACAGGAAAGCCACCACTGCCGGTTTATGAAAAGCTGATTCCCTTCAACCGCGCCTGAGCTCTCCAAATCTGATATTCTCCTGCCATGCGACTTCTCACCTTCCTCATGCCCCTGGCGGCATTCTTCGCAGTTCCGGCGCTGGCCGAGACTGTGCCTGCAGAACGTGTCGGCCACTATTATCTGCGTGGCGTCATGGAGACCGGATCAGAGCTGATGCTCAAGCCGGATGGGCGCTTTCAATGGTATCTCGTCGTTGGCGCGCTGGATCTTTTCGCCGAAGGGCGCTGGCAGGAGGCGAACGGCACCGTGCGGCTGACAGCAGAGCCGACAAAGGATGTGCCGAAGCCTGGCTTCAACACGCTCATACTGACCATAAGGGGTCAGGAGCTAATTCCACCCGACGGCCGCGGAGCCTATGCACGACCCTCCGACCAGGCCGATTGACCTTTAGCTGACGCCAGCTTCGAGCAACCGGATACTGCCTGCATCCGCATCGATTTCCGCCCGAACCCCTAGCGGCAAGCTGAACTGCTTTGCCACATGGCCAATGGCAGCCCCCTGAAACGCGGGAATGCCAAGGGCACCGAGATGCTGCTCCAGGACTTGCGACAAGGTGAAGCCGCCATAGGAAGGCCCGGCTGCGCCGCAGCTGGTACATTGGCCAAACACCACGCCAGCCACCCTGCGCAACACTCCGGCTAGCGACAACTGGGTCAGCATCCGGTCGATACGGTAAGGCGCTTCACCCACATCCTCCAGAAACAGGATGGCGCCTGTAAAGTCCGGAAGCCAACCTGTCCCCATCAACGCTGTCAGCACCGTAAGATTGCCGCCCAGCAAACGTCCTCTCGCTCGCCCACGGCCAAATGTGCGAACGCGGCCACCCTGCGGGACCAGCCGATCCTCGTTCGGCTGCGGGTTAGTCAATAGTGGGGTCGATCCATCAAAGGCGATTGACCGAAACGCATCCCAGCTGAATTGCGGCCAGCTGCTGGCTGCGTTCGGCCCATGGATCGTCGTGAAGCCCGCGCGTGCCGCAAAGGCCATGTGCAAGGCAGTGATGTCGCTGAACCCTATCAGCAGCTTGGGGTTTGCCCGAATGGTCGCAAAGTCGAGATAGGGCAGGATGCGCGCGCAGCCCCATCCACCACGCACAGCGAACACGGCCTTAACCTGCGGATCGGCGTACATCGCGTTTAGATCAGCGGCGCGATCTTCATCCTTGCCCGCCAGATAGCCATAGCGTTCGACCAGATGCCGTGCGGGCCTGGGCTTCAAGCCCATCGCCTCTATGGTCGCCTTCACCACCTCCAGATCGAACTTGTCATCGGTGAACCCTGCCGGTTCGACCAGTCCCACGACATCGCCTGACGCCAAGCGCGGCGGCTTTATGGTCGAAGGCGAAGGCGCTTTTGCGGCGACCAGGGTGGCTCCCATGCCTGCCAGCATCATCCGCCTGTCAAATGCTGTATGGCTGCTCAAAAAGCGCTCCCATCCTTATGCTGATAGTCTCCTCTCGACCACCGCAGATCGATGTCGGGATAGTGCGCATCCCCCTTCGGCACGCGCCCGAAAGCCAGAAATTCGCAGTCGCCATCGCTCTCATTGACGAGGTGATGCCCGTTCGGCTCGCCTTTGGGAAAGGCCGCCATATCACCCGCCCGCATCGCAAAACGCCCTTCGTCTTCGACCAGCACCGCTTGCCCGCTCAACATGACGACGAATTCATCCTCATCTTCATGCCAGTGACGCTGCGACGAAGCAGCGCCGGGTTTCAGCACTACATGGCTGACGCCGAAGTCGGCGAGCCCGGAGCCTGGGCCGAGTCTTCGCACCCATCGACCGTTCACCGCAGCTGCATAGGGATCGGGATAACCGGTCCTGTTCGTCTGTTCAGTGGCTGCAAGATCGATCTTGGGCATGATCTTTTCCTCCGCTGGCAAAGGCGCTCGGCTTTCGCTAACGCAGCCTCATGAGCATGACCAGCACCAATGCCGACATAGTGGACATCGCACGAAAGCTGATTGCCTGCCCTTCCGTGACGCCTGCCCGAGGTGAGGTGTTTTCTGTTCTTGAAGCGATGCTGGTGCCCCTTGGCTTCACGGTCGATCGCTTTGTCGTCGGCGAAGCCCCCGACGGGCCGGTGGAAAACCTGCTCGCCTGGCGCACAACAGGTGCGGGACCGCACTTCGCATTCGCGGGGCATCTGGACGTCGTGCCGCCGGGCGACGGTTGGGCCAGCGATCCCTTCACGCCTGAGCTTCGCGGAGACCTGCTCTATGGACGTGGAGCAGTCGACATGAAGGGATCGATCGCCGCCTTTGTCGCCGCTCTCACGCGTACTCCGGAGGATTTGCCGGGCACGGTCAGCCTCATCATCACCGGCGATGAGGAAGGTCCTGCGGTATACGGCACGTTGGCGCTGATGGACCGCATGGCGGCGCACGGATTGCGGCCCGACCTCTGCCTGGTAGGCGAACCGACCTCGTCCCAGCGCCTGGGGGACGTCATGAAGGTTGGGCGGCGCGGTTCGGTCAACATGTGGATACGGGTGGACGGCATCCAGGGACATGTCGCTTATCCGCACCTGGCCGACAATCCGGTTCCGCGCCTTGTCCGGATCCTCGCGGAGATTGATGCCGTGGTGTTGGACGAGGGTACGGAGTGGTTTCAGCCGAGCAATATCGAGATCACTGATTTGGAGGTGGGAAACCCCGCCACCAATGTTATCCCGGCGACCGCCCATGCCCGCATTTCGATCCGCTTCAACGATCAACATAGCGGCGCGCAACTGATCGACCGGATCAGCGCGATCGCGGCGGTGGAGGGCGGCACCCTTATCGCGAAGATCAGCGGCGAGCCGTTTTTGACGGAGCCCGGCACGTTATCCAGCCTTGTATCCGAGGCGATCAAGGATGTGACGGGCGTTGAGGCGGAGCTTTCCACGACCGGCGGCACATCGGATGCGCGCTTTCTCTCCCGCCTTTGCCCGGTGGTAGAATTCGGGCTGAACAATGCAACTATGCACAAGCTGGATGAGGCCGTTGCGGTGCAGGACCTTGAGGACCTGACCGACATCTATGCTCTCATCATCCGCCGGGCATTGGGGGCCTGATCGTCAGACGGTGCGGCGGTGGCCCAACGGCGTGGGGCCAAAGCGGTCTAAATAATTCGCCTCGCTCATTGGCCGGGCGAAGTGGTAACCCTGAAACAGCGTACAGCCGATCACGCGCAGCATTTCCATCTGCGCTTCTGATTCGACGCCCTCCACGACGACCTCCATCCCCAGCCCCTGGATCAGGCCAACAACCGCGCTGCAGATTGTGCGCGCTTCGGCTGAGACGGCTATATCGCGTACCAGGCTGCGGTCGATCTTCACCCGATCGATGGGCAGTTCCTTGAGGCGAGAGAGATTGGAGTAGCCTGTGCCGAAATCGTCGATGGCTATCCGTACGCCTTCCTCGCGCAAAGCCTTCAACTGACCTAGCACGCGGCTGTCCATTTCCATTGCCAGCGACTCGGATATTTCCAGCTCCAGCATCTGCGCGGGTGTCTGATGCGCGGCCATGGCGTGCCGCAAACGCAGGAAGAAATCCGCTTGCGACAATTCCCTTGAGGAGATGTTGACCGCAATGCGTTGTCCGATATCCGCCTTTGCCCAGCGTGCCGCTGTCTCGCACACCCGGCCCATGACCCAGTCGCCAAGGGCCACGATCGCGCCGCTTTCCTCAGCGACCGGCACGAAGAAGCCCGGCATGACCATGTCACGTTCAGGGTGCACCCAGCGTATCAGCGCCTCCGCCGAAACGACTCGGCCACTGGCAGCCTCGACTTGCGGCTGAAACTCCAGGATGAACTCATCTCGCTGCAGCGCCAGCAGCAAATCTCTTTCCAGTTCAGCGCGATCTGCGGCCTCCAGCGCCAGTTCTGCCGTGAACATCTCTGCGCGGTTCCGGCCTTGATGCTTGGCATGATACATGGCGATGTCCGCGGATCGCAGCAAAGCAGAGAGTGTATCGCCATGGTCCGGGTAGCAGGCGATACCGATCGATGCGCCCAACTCGATATGCTGGCTACCCAAATCAAATCGCTCGCTGAGCGCGAATTGGATCGCACGGGCAATACGGCTTGCCGCATCACGCCCAGGCAGATGCGGGAAGAACATCGTGAACTCGTCGCCTGCCAAACGGCCGATTACCGCATCGCTGATGCCAGCGCTCACCTGGGCCATGACGACTTCGCGAAGACGGCCTGCGACACGTGCAAGCAACTGGTCGCCCGCAGCATGACCGAGCGTGTCGTTTACGCCTTTGAAGCCATCAAGATCGATGAAGAACAAAGCTGCCGAAGATACCTCTTCTCGCTCGGCCAGCAACCGCTCGACTTGCCTGCAGAAGCTTGTGCGGTTCGCAAGGCCGGTCACCTGGTCGAACAGGGCCAATGTCTGCACATGATCAAGGTTGGTGCGAACCTGACTGAAGAGGCTGGTCATCGCAACCGACAGGTCAGGCAATTCGGTTCTGATCTCCGCCGGCACTGAGGATTGCAAATCGCCGTGGGCGGCGGCGACCAATCTCTCTGTCGCAGTATCGATAGCGTGGGCAGCCGCCACCACAGCCTGGCGCGCCGATGCCCAGCTCATCGTGCCGCATAATATGGCCACAATCAGAGATCGACCGATGCCTGTAATATCGGTAGCCTCATCCTGTCCCAGTACAAGGGACAGGATGAACACCAGCGCCCCCGCGGCGCAGGCGAAGGCGGTGGCGCGGCTTTTCAATGTCACGCCCTGCATGTGCCTCCCGCCAAGAGCGTAGCTCGACCATGAGCTCCGGATGGCTTGGTTATGGCGATTGCTGGTTAAGAAAAGGTCATTGGCGATTGTGGCTCGCTCTATTTTTTGCGCCGCAATATAATATAGATGGCTCCGCTACCGCCATGCCGAGGATGCGCCTGCCGCACGCTGGCGATACGGTCTGCATAGGGACTCGTCTCAAGCCAGTGGCCGATCTCACCACGAATTGCCCCGCGTCGCGTTTGCTGCGCCGGACCGGACACTTTTGGGGGCTTCCCCGTGATGATCAGCAGGATTCGATGATCGCGCATCAGCGCTGAAGACAGTGCCTGGTTCAGTCTGGCATGTGCGCTGGACAGGCTGTGACCGTGCAGGTCGATCGTGATGTCCGGCGAGATCGTGCCGTTGCGGATCCGGCGTTCCCAGCTTGTATCCAGCACTGTCGCCGGGACGCGCGGAGAGGTAATGGCAGCGGGTGGCGAAGGAGCAGGACTTTGGCTTCGACCGACAGTAGCCGGGACAGCTCGCTCGGAGATGCTTTCGCAACGCGGGTGTGGGCGCAGCGGATGGACGGAGCGTGTCAGGGCGTTCCAGATCGCCTGCTCATCCGAGGAAAGCTGCCGCCGGGCCATCGCTAGCCAAGCTTATTGCTGTGCGAGACGTGCCGCCGATCCGATCGGCAGCAAGATCAGTGCGCTACCGCGTGCCGACATGCCGCCCGCTATTTCTCGCGCTCGCACGCCCGCTCCCCAGAAAGTGTCAAACCGGTTGGCCCCCTTGATAGCGCCGCCGGTATCCTGTGCAATCCAGATGCCGTTCGGCTCCGCCCGATCGAGTGAAAGCAGTACAGGCGCGCCGAGCGGAACGTAACGCGGATCAGCAGCCACCGTCGCTTCTGCCGTGACCGGCACTCCCAAAGCGCCCAAGGGCCCAGCCCCGTTCAGCTCTCGAAAGAATACGAAGCTCTTGTTTTCGTTCATGATCTTCGCGCCCTCTGTGGGGTTTGCGCGCAGCCACGCCATGATATCCTGCATCGATCCGGCCTGGATCAGGCCGCGATCCTTCATCAGTTTGCCGATGCCGGTATAATCGCGGCCATTCTGTCCATCATAGCCGATCCGCATGACCGAGCCGTCAGCAAGCAACAGCCGTCCACTTCCCTGCACTTGAAGGAAGAAGAATTCAATCGGATCGGCGGCCCAAGCCAGTTCCAGGCCACGTCCCGCCAGAGAACCGGCCACAATTTGCGCACGCTCTTCAAATGGCACGAAATTGGTACCCTGCACCTTGCCCCGAATGGTCTTGCCCTTAAGGCTGTCACTAAACAGGCCAAGATTGACGTCGATCAGGTCGGGCGGACGGCGATAGATCGGCACCCCATAGCCGGGTTGCCGGGCCCGTGATCCGGAAATCTCCGGCTCATAGTAGCCGGTGACGAAAGCCGCGCCGGGCCCAACTTGAACCGCTTCGAAATAGCGGGAGAAAAACTCATTGGCGCTCGCTTCGGGCCAACTGGAGGCCGCTGCACAAGCACTGTTCCAATCCGATCCCTGCGTCAGGCCGCTTTGGTCTGCCCGCTTCATCAGTGACGGGCAGGAAATCCGGAATGCCTCGAGTGCCTTGCGCGTTCGCTCGCCGGGCGCAACCAAAGAGGCAATGTCAGGACCACGCGTTATTCCGGCAGTGGCAGCGTTCGCGCTGTCCGTGGGCTGCGTGGATGGGGCCGCAGGGGGTAAGGTGGGACGCGGAGTTGCGGGCACCGGCCGAGCGGCCACATCGGTTTCTCGGGCCGAACCTGAGGCTGCCGGACCGGCTGGCTCCGGCGGAATGACAGCCCCCGCACACGCCGACAGCAGCAGCGCAGCGGAAACCGCCGCCCACGACTGCCGCAAGCTCATGCAGCCTCGTCGGTTTCGCTAAGCTTCCAGTTGGGGTCGTCGCTGCGCAAATCGCGCGTGAACGTCCAGATATCGTTGGTGCTTACCGCGTCGGTCAGCGACCCCGCGACGACGGTCCCGTCCTTGTCCCGTGTCACAGCAGCAATGTCCGCTTCAAAACGCAGTGACACTTCGGCAATGCGCCCGTTCACATTAGCGCTCACAATCTGCGCCTTGTCGATGCGCACCAGCCGGTTATCAAGCACATGACCCGCAGCCTCTCGCTGCGCAATCGCCTCTTCGAACGATGCTAGCACATCAGTATCGCACAACCATTCCAGTTCGGACCGATCGCCGCGCCAGAATGCTTCAAGCACCATTTTGTAGGCGGCTTTCGCGCCATCGACGAATTGCGGCACATCAAAGCTCCGGTCCGCAGCGATCAGCGCGCGTACGCCCGCTTCGCCGCCCGGCGCGATCAACCCATCGGCCAGGCGAACCGAATCGCCAGGAATGTCCGAAACCGGACGGGGCTGAAGCACGGTGACCTTTGCTCTTTCTTCTGCCGGTCGCAGCGCAGGCTCCTGCTCATGCCCAGTCCGCTTCCCCAGCACGGAGTAGAGCCGCAGCGCCAGGAAACCAGCGATAAGCGCAAGGATAACGATTACATACACGGGCCGAGGCACCCTTTAGTTTAGATCTGAAACGACAACGCAGCCAACATAGGCATGTTTCCGCCCATATTCAAATGGCGCCTTTTGGCAGGTGGCATTGCTCTGCACTGCCGCCCCTGCTAAGCGCACGAGCCATTGTCCCAAGGCCTTTTCGCCGAGGGATCAACAGGAAAATCAGGGAACAGAGATGGCCGACGAAGCCGATACGATCCAGACCAGCGCAGGGAACGGTGCCGACACGAGCCCCCAAATCGCGCTGATCAGCCAATATGTTAAGGATCTCTCGTTCGAGAACCCAAATTCGCCTGCCGTTTACCAGTGGCCTGATCAGCCGCAGATCGATGTTCAGTTCAACATCGGTGCGGACAAGGTGGGCGATGAGGTTGTCGAAGTTTCGCTGAAGATAGAAGTAAAGGCGACTGCTCCTCAGGGCACCGCCTTCGTAGTCGAACTGCTGTACGCCGCCCTGTTCGGCATGCGCAACGTGCCCGACGATCAGTTGCAACCTTTCATGCTGGCGGAAGCGCCGCGCTTGATCTTCCCCTTCGCCCGGCGCGTGCTGGCCGATGCAATCCGCGATGGCGGCTTCCCGCCGCTCCTGCTCGATCCCATCGACTTTGGCGGCCTTTATGAGCAGCAGGCTCAGGCGATGGTGCAAACAGCAGGTGAGCCAGCCGGTCACGCCTGACTCTTGATGGGGTTAGGCGGGGCCGGCTCGCAGCTGTGTCCGCCCCCGCACCCCTATTCCCCAGACGAGAGGGTCGTTCGCCATGAAGTTGGTCAAGGCGCTTGGCTCCGTCGGAGGACTGACGCTTGCCAGCCGGGTGCTGGCGCTGGTCCGTGACTCGCTGGCCGCGCGCTATGTCGGCGCGGGCTTTGCATCGGACGCCTTCAATGGCGTGGCTTTTCGGCTTCCCAACATGTTCCGCGCTCTGTTTGCGGAAGGCGCCTTTTCTGCTGCATTCATTCCCATGTTCAACCGCAAGGCTGCTGGACCTGGCGGTGTGGCGGATGGCTATCATTTCGCGGAACGCGCGCTTGCTGTTCTGCTGCCAGTACTCGTTGTCTTCACCATCCTCCTGATCGCGGCGGCATATCCGATCACCTGGCTCCTGTCCGGCGGCTTTTCGCGTCAAAACCCGACGCCGGATCAGTTTGCCTTCGCCGTGCTCCTGTCGCGCATCACGCTCCCCTACCTTGCGCTGATCAGCATCGCCTCGCTGCTCGGCGGGATCCTGAACTCCCTCGATAAATTCTGGGTCAATGCCGCCGCGCCGATCTTGCTGAACGTCGCCATGATCGCCGGGCTCTGGCTGTTTCATGGGGCGGACGAATATGAGACGGCGCGTATTCAGGCCATTTCCGTGACCGTGGGCGGCACGCTTCAACTCTTGTGGCTGATATGGGCCTGCCGCCGCGCAGGCGTGTCGATGAAGCTCAAGCGGCCGCGCCTGGATGCCGACGTGCGCGAGTTGCTGCGCCTGATCGTACCGGCCGCCGCGGGTGCTGGCGCGTCGCAGATCAACCTGCTCATTTCCACCGCCCTGTCAGGATGGCTGCTCGCCTCGGGATCGATCACCTATATCTATTATGCGGACCGACTGAACCAGCTGCCTCTCGGCCTGATCGGCATCGGCCTTGGCACCATCTTACTGCCAACGATCTCGCGCATGCTGTCCACCGGACAAGAGCAGCAAGCGATGGAGACTCAAAATCGAGGGATTGAACTGGCGCTGTTCCTCACCCTGCCTGCAACTGTCGCCTTCATCACCGTGGCCGAACCGATCGTGCGCGGCCTGTTCCAATATGGGCGCTTCACGGTCGAAGACGCGCAGCGGTGCGGCTGGGCGCTGTCGGCCTTTTCGATCGGTTTGCCGTCCTACGTGCTCGTGAAGGTGCTGACACCCGGCTATTATGCGCGCGGCGACACGAAAACGCCGGTCCGTTACGCCATGCTGTCCATCCTCATCAACATCATCGGCAATATCACGCTGATCCCCCTGATGGCACGAGTTGGTCTCGGCCATGTCGCGCCGCCGCTGGCGACCGCGCTTTCTGCAACTGTCAACGTTGCCATGCTGTACGCGACACTGGTGAAGCGCGGGCATTTCGCTGCGGACGCGCAACTGCGCAGGCGGTTGCCGCGTCTGGCGGCGGCAGCGGTGGTGATGGGCGGCGCGCTGTTTTGTGGAGATAGCCTGCTGGAACCATGGCTGGGTGGCGCGATGATCCAGCGATATATCGGCCTTGCTCTGCTTGTCGGTGCAGGCATAGCACTTTACGGGCTGGCCTGTTTCCTGACGGGCGCCTATCGGGTGTCCGACCTCAAGGCGCTGATGCGCCGTAGAGGCTCAACCGCAATCTAAAGAACGGATAGAAAGATGCGCGTCCTTTCCGGCATCCAGCCGACCGGCAATCTGCACCTGGGGAATTATCTGGGCGCAATCCGCAACTGGGTGCGCATGCAGAACGAGATGGATACGGCGAGCCAGTGCTTCTTCTTTCTCGCCGACATGCACTCGATCACCGTTCATGAAGGGCGTGAACAGCGCATCCGCAATGTCCGCGACATGGCGGCGGCGCTGGTTGCTGCCGGTATCGATCCGGATCGCTCGGTGCTCTTTAACCAGGCCCGTGTGCCGGCCCATGCCGAACTGTGCTGGTTACTGAACGGCACGGCGCGGATCGGCTGGCTCAACCGTATGACGCAGTTCAAGGACAAGGTTGGCAAGGATCGCGAAGGCGCATCGATCGGCCTGTTCGTCTATCCCGTGCTGCAGGCCGCTGACATCCTTGTTTACAATGCGACTCATGTGCCGGTCGGCGAAGACCAGAAGCAGCACCTTGAGTTGGCGCGCGATATAGCTACCAAGTTCAACACCGATTTCGGGGTCGAGCTGTTCACCTTGCCGGACCCGATCATCCCCAAGGAATCGGCGCGCATAATGTCCTTGCGCGATGGAACGGCGAAGATGTCCAAGTCGGACCCGTCGGACATGAGCCGCATCAACCTCACCGATGACGACGACGCGATCATACAAAAGGTTAGAAAGGCGAAGACCGATCCAGAGCCGCTGCCCGAAGCTGCCGAGGGCCTTGCTGGGCGACCGGAAGCGACCAATTTAGTAGGCATCTACGCCACCTTGACCGGAAACTCCCCTGACGTCGTTTGCGCGCAATTTGCGGGCAAGGGGTTCGGTGCGTTCAAGCCTGCGCTCGGCGAGCTCTTAGTGGAAGCGCTGCGGCCGATTCGGACACGCTTTCTGGAGTTGCGCACCAACGACGACGCCCTCGACGCAATCCTGGAAAAGGGCGCGGCAAAGGCGCGGGCGGCTGCAGAGCCAACGCTCAAAGCGGCCTATGACGCGATGGGGCTTATGCGCTGAAGTCGGAAGCTGCGTTCCAAAATAGAGTGCGACCGCCTGCCTCAACTGAGCGTTCAAATGATGTTCAGTTGCATTCTGCCAGGGTCGGGAGCAAGATTGCTTTTGAGGGCACTGAGCTTGGGACGCAGGAAGATGAGATATATCAACAAGATCGGCATTGTCGCAGCCCCGGCTCTGGCTTTGGTCGCGCTTTCCGGCTGTGCAACATCCTTTAAGGCAGACGTTGCCCGGTTTCAGCAGTTGCCTGCTCCCGCCGGCCAGAGCTTCACTGTCGTAGCGGACGACCCGAGGCTGGCTGGCGGTCTTGAATTCGGTCAATATGCCGGGCTGATTGGCGAGCGTCTCACGCAGACCGGCTACACACCCGCGTCGGACCCGGCGCGAGCCGACCTGATCGTACGTGTCGCCTACCATGTCGATAATGGCCGCGAAAAAGTGCGTTCAACTGGCTTCGGAGCCGCTGATCCTTATTTCTACGGCGGCTGGGGCTGGCGAGGCAGGTGGGGACGCCCGTGGGGCTATGGCTTTTATGACCCGTGGCTGTTTGGCCCTGGTTACAGCGATGTCAGCAGCTACACCGTTTATACGAGCGATCTTAGCATGAAGATCGATCGGGCGGCGGACAACCTGCGGCTGTTCGAAGGCAAGGCGTCCGCACAATCACTGTCGAACAAACTGACCTATCTCGTGCCGAACCTGATCGACGCCATGTTCACCGGCTTTCCAGGTCAGAATGGAGAGGACGTTAAAATCACCCTGCCGCCCGAACGGAAGGGCTGAGCTTCTCAAGCTGCACCGCCAGACTTTCACGAGGATCAGGGCAGTCGCCGCGCTGTCTTGATCCGTATCGGCTGCTCCAGCATTTGCCCTTTCATCACGCCCTCGCCTGCCGTGGGCGATTTGGGCGCTGACAGGATTGAGCGGACGACATCCATTCCTTCTACGACATGAGCGAAAACCGCAAAGCCCTGACTGTCACCCGGTGAAGCGGTCTGCGCGTCCATGCTCGGCATCTTTCCCAGGACGATGAAGAAGTCTCCGGTCGCGCTGCCAGGCGCATAGCGCGCCATGGAAAGCGCGCCGTCATCATGGGTGAGTCCAGTTTGTGTCGTTGGCTCATGAGCGATGGGCGGCAGGATACGCTCGGGAGCATTTTGCGTTCCGCCCTGCACGAAACCATAGTCCGCCGTTCCCACAGCCCGATAGAAGCTCGTGCCATCCAGTCGCTTCTGATCGACATAGCGCAGGAAGTTCCGCCCGGTGATCGGCGCCTTCGCGATATGAACGGCTATGATGACCCGTCCGGCATTGGTGTCGAGCGCGACTTGAACATCTTGCGCCGCCGGCGAAGCCGGGACCTGCGCCGTCGCAGGGAACAGAGACATCAAGGCAGCGAGCAGGAAAGCAGCATATCGGATCATGGCCGCATCCTAGTCGTTCGCCGGATTTCTGTCAGCGTCAGTTTTCCAGCTGGCGCTGCAGGGCGCGGATGTCGGCATCTATATCGGCATTCGTCTGCCGCAATCCCTCGATCGTACGCACGGCATGGATGACCGTACTGTGATCGCGGCCGCCAAAGATGCGTCCGATTTCCGGAAGAGAGCGGGGCGTCATCTTCTTGGCGAGATACATGGCGACCTGACGAGGCCGCGCAACAGCCCGAGCGCGGCGCTTGGAGCGCATTTCGGCGGCGTCGATCTTGTAGTGCGCGGCGCAGACCTTCTGGATTTCGTCAACCGTGATGCGGCGGGCGTTGGCGCGCACGGCGTCGGCGAGCATGCTTTGGGCAAATTCCAGATCGACCGAGCGGCCTGTGAGTTGGCCGTAGGCGATCAGTTTGTTGAAAGCGCCTTCTAACTCACGAATGTTTGAGCGAATTGAACGCGCCAGGAAATCGACGACCGCGTCGGGGACCGGCGGGTCGCCGGCTATGGCGCGCTTGGCTTCCAGGATGGACAGGCGCAGGTCGAGGTCGGCCGGGCGGATGTCGGCAACCAGGCCGCCTGCAAGGCGCGAGAGGATGCGGGCGTCGATCGAGTCGAGCAGCTGCGGCGCGCGGTCAGCGGTGACGACAATGCGCGCACCGGAATCAATCAAGTCATTGATAGTATGGAGGAATTCCTCCTGCGTCGAACCCTTGCCCGCGATGAACTGGATATCGTCAATCAGCAACAGACGAGCGGCGCGCAAACGCGCCTTGAACATCATGGTTTCGTTGGCGCGCATCGCGTTCACGAACTCCATCATGAACCGCTCCGCCGACATGTAGAGCACGGGCGCTGTCGGCGAATGGCTGGAGAAGTGCTGGGCGATGGCATGGAGCAGGTGAGTCTTGCCCTGCCCGGTGCTGCCATGGATGAAAAGCGGGCTGAAACGCGGCTGCGCTTCTGCAGCAATGGCCTGCGCCGCGGAAAAAGCGAGGTGGTTGGAGTCGCCGGTCACGAAATCGGCAAAGCTGTGGCGCGGCTGGAAGTTGCAGGCGGGCGCTTCGTCGGCGGGGAAGGAGTCAGCAGCCGCAACCGGCACTTCAGCAACCGCCGCAGATTCGAGCAGGCGAGGACCGACCGCGTTGGGCGCGCGGCGCAGCCTGACCTCGCGGACGCCCCCGCCGGCACAGCGCCAGGCCATGCACAGCCGATCACCAAAATGACCGGAAACGAAATTGGCGGTGAAGTCGGAGGCGAACAA
>JAEZCS010000022.1 GCA_023433445.1 Pseudomonadota bacterium
AGTCGAGCAGAGACGAAAGTCGGTCATAGTGATCCGGTGGTCCCTCGTGGAAGGGCCATCGCTCAACGGATAAAAGGTACGCCGGGGATAACAGGCTGATGATTCCCAAGAGCTCATATCGACGGAATCGTTTGGCACCTCGATGTCGGCTCATCACATCCTGGGGCTGGAGCAGGTCCCAAGGGTTTGGCTGTTCGCCAATTAAAGTGGTACGTGAGCTGGGTTCAGAACGTCGCGAGACAGTTTGGTCCCTATCTGCCGTGGGCGTCGAAATTTGAGAGGAGTTGACCCTAGTACGAGAGGACCGGGTTGAACATACCTCTGGTGTACCTGTCGTCCTGCCAAGGGCGCAGCAGGGTAGCTATGTATGGACGGGATAACCGCTGAAAGCATCTAAGCGGGAAGCCTCCCTCAAGATAAGATTTCTTCGAGCGGTCGTAGACCACGACCTTGATAGGCCGGATGTAGAAGTGTGGTAACATATGGAGCTAACCGGTCCTAATTGCTCTGATCGCGCTTGAATGCTTCGATAAGAAGCGAGTCCCACCATCAATGACAGTGCTGGCAACAGCAATGCATCAGCGATGTGGTGATAAACCTCAAGCCAGATAATGACTTGCTGACGCGTTTCTCAAGTGAAACGCTCATACCAAATATGTGCACGGCATCGATTAAAACCCAAAGCGCAAGCTTCATTGCTTGGTGACCATAGCGTCTGTGACCCACCCGATCCCATCCCGAACTCGGCCGTGAAACCAGTCTGCGCCGATGGTACTGTGGCTCAAGCCCCGGAAGAGTAGGGCGTCGCCAGGCATTGAAGCTCGCGCTTTGAAAACAACAAAACCCATTCACATCTCAAAAAAGGGCGGCCCATAAAGCCGCCCTTTTACCTTTGGTGGCGCGGGATGGAGCAGCCCGGTAGCTCGTCAGGCTCATAACCTGAAGGTCGCAGGTTCAAATCCTGCTCCCGCAACCAAACACCATAAAACTACAAACGCCGCCCCACGGGGCGGCGTGGTCGCTTGAAGACAAACAGCGCCAGATCGGCCACGTTCGCACGATCTCCGCCGCCGGATCGCGAGCGCTCCTTGCTCCCGCCGCCGTAAGATCTGGCATCGGCGATCCGCCCAGAGGCAACGGCCATGCCGCGCAGTGCCTTGTCGACCAGATTCTTGTGGAAGATCGCTCCAAGCAAGGCTGCCACCCCCCCCAACTCGCCTGATCGACACGCCCTCCGTGATGGTATGAAGGTCGATACCGTGACGGCTCAGCTTCTTTTTGCCTAGTCACGCAACCTCCCCACCGTCCCGTGCGATGCGATCGAGCGCCTCACACACGACGAGGCCGGCTTCACCAGCTTCGATCATGCACAGCGACTGTTTCAACCCTGCGCGGTTCCGTTTATCACATGATTCTTCCCGATCGTGGAAAGTAGCCACCACGGTCCCGTTCAGATAATCCACCGCACTAGGCAGGAAGTTGTCTGATCTGGTTGGATGCCGCATATGGCGGTGTCACCGTTCTAGGGCCGGTGGTCGATAGCCCAGGCTGCTATGCGGGCGGACGGTGTTGTAATGTCGCCGTCATTTTTCGATCAGCACTTCGGCCTCGGCGAGGCTGTGGGAGTTCGATAATGCCCGATATGTTCGACTTGGTGTTCCACTTGACGTGGTTCGGTAGGCTCACCGAGGGACATTACCGTTTGGACTGCGCCATCAATCGGGATCGCGGAGCACCTTGTCTATTTCTTCGGTGTATCGCTGATAAGCCATCTCAACATCTGCATGTTTCGCGATTTGGCTATCAAGCTGAGCTGCCGCATTGCCCAAACTAACGAAGCCCAGCGTCCCGGCTAATCCCGCAATCTTGTGAGCTGCCTGACCGATCCGACGAAGGTCATTTTCGGTCAGGTTGCCCACTCGGCCAAGCTGCGCGCGCTCTTCGCGGCACCGAGTGAGGAACTTGCGCTTTACTGCGGCCATGCGGGCCATCGAATCCGGCGTCACGGCAGGAATTCCCGAACCTTGGCGCTGAGCCCCATCGGGTCGAACGGCTTCGCGATCACGCCCGCCGCGCCCAAGGAAACCAGATGCTCGATATCAGCGCGCGCGCTCCGGGCGGTGACGAATACCACCGGTATATGCGCGGTCTCCGGGTCTTCACGCAGTCGCGCCAGCGTGGCGGGCCCGTCCATGCCCGGCATCATGAAATCGAGCAGGATGAGCGCGGGTCGCCAGTTCGTCGCTGCTTCCAAAGCGGCCGGGCCACCGTCGCACAGCCGCACCTCAAATTCCGGGTCGAGGCTTAGCGCGATATCCACGACCTCGCGAATATCCTCTTCGTCATCCACATAAAGCACGCGGATCATGGTCACCTCCCTCCTTCGGGGCTGGTCTGCCGCCACAAACGCTCGACTGTCGCCACCAGATTGTCGATCGACGTCCGTGATTTGGTAAGGAATGCCTGGACGCTCGCCGCTGCCTCATTGTCCGCGTCCTGCGCGGAAAAGATGATGACCGGTATCGGCCCGGCTGCCTTCAGGTCCGGGAGCAGGAGCGAACCGGGTCCGTCGGTCAGGCCTAGGTCCAATATCGCCAGGTCGAATGGCTGGCGTTCCAGGGCCGCACGCGCTTCTCGCACGCTGGTGACGGATGTCAGCTCGACCTGATCCTCCAGCGCCGTGGCGATCAGGCGAAGGACGTCGGGATCATCGTCGACATGCAGGATACGCGGCTTGCCGGCGCGCTGCCCGCCGAACAGCGCGCGCTGGACTGCCTCCAGCATCTGGTCCGCGAGCAAGGGCTTTTCCAGCCAATCCATGATCGGCAACGCCTCTGCCTCCACTGAACCGGCCCGGCTGTGGGCAGAGATCACGAGGATCGGCGGATGGGACACGTGTTGCAATGCGCGCAGCGAACGGACGAGTGAAATACCATCGCCATCCGGCAGGTCGAAGTCTACGAGGATCAGCCGATAGTTGCGCGCTCCTACCGCCGCCAATGCAGCGGACCCGTCATGCACGACATCGCACAGGAAGCCGGCTTTCGCCAATAGCTCCTGCATATCCAACGAAGTCTGCCGATCCCCCTCGCAAATAAGGATGCGGCCCTCTTCCTCCGGCTTGTCCGGCGCCGTCGCGGGCAGGTCGATGTGAAAACGAGTGCCGACGCCTGTTTCCGTATCGAAGCTGACGCTACCGCCCAGCCGGGTCACCATCTCTCGAACGATGCTGAGCCCCAATCCAGTGCCGCCCTTGGCCCGGCTGTCCGAACTGTCCGCTTGCGCGAAACGGCTGAAAACCCGGTCCCGGAAATCTTCGTCGATGCCGGGGCCATGATCGCAGATGCTGATCCTGTGCGCCGTTCCTGACGCTTGCAGGACAATCTCGACCACCGCTCCCTCCGGGGAGAATTTGACAGCGTTGGAAATCAGGTTGGTGATGATCTGCATCAGCCGGTCCGGGTCGGCCCAGACATAGGCCTGTCGGCCGTCGACCTTCATTTCCAGGCTGATCTGATACCGATCGGCAAAGCCGCGATTGGCCTCGATCGCCTGCTTCAGAAAATGCGAAAGCTCGATCCGCTGGTTCTTGAAGGCCATCCGGCCGCTGTCGATCTTCTCCAGGTCCAATATGTCGTTGATCAGGCGGACGAGCCGCTCGGCGTTGCTGTGCGCGATCGTGATCAGCCGCTGCGCACGGTCGCTCAATTCACCACCCGCGCCTCCCGCCAAAAGACCAAGGGACCCGGCGATGGACGTAAGGGGCGTCCGCAATTCATGGCTGACGCTGGCGACGAATTCGGATTTGATCCGCTCGACCCGCTTGCGCTCGCTGATGTCGCGAACCACCGCAACATAATGGGTCCCGTCCTTCAGTTCGACAGAGGTTATCGCAACGTCGCAAGGGAAGGTCGTCCCGTCCTTGCGGCGGCCGGGTATCTCCTGAATATGTCCCGGATCGCCCTCGCGCAGATTCATGCTGCGCAGATAGGCTGCGGCTTGCCCCGACGGGGGTTGGTTTGCAAACAGCATGCCGACGTCCCGCCGCAGCAGGTCGCCATCTTCATAGCCGAAAATCCGCGCGCCTGCCCGGTTTACGCCCTCTATGCTTCCGCTGGGATTGAGGATGAGGATGCCGTCCATGGCCGCGTCCAGAATGGCCTTGCGGCGGCGGGACACGTCGTCGAGCCGCGCGAGGGCTGCGCCCCTGGCTCTCAGCGTCCGCAAAATGACGATCCCGGCGATGCAAAGCAATATCGCCAGAAAGCCGAGCAGCGAAAAGGCGCGGGCACGCAACTGCTTCTGGGTCTTTTCCGAAAGTGCCGATGTTTCCGCGAGTTGCCGGGCTTCGATCGCTTGCTGCCGGTTGATTTCCGTGCGCAGGCGATCCATCAGCAGCTTGCCGCGCCCGCTCAACACCATGTCCAGCGCCTCATCCCTGCCGCCACGCGCGTTTGAGGATATGGCCTGTTGAACGAAGGCCAGCTTTTCACGGGAGAGCTTCCTGAGGGCGTCGAGGCTCCTCTGCTCCTCCGCTGACGTCGTTAGCGCCTGAAGACGTTTGAAAGTCATCGGAATTGCGTGGCGAGCGGCCTGGTAAGGTTCCAGGAACTCGGGGCGATTAGTCAGCAAATAACCGCGCTGGCCAGTCTCGACATCCTGATGTTGGGACAGCACCTCCTGCATCAACGACCTGCGGTCATAGGATCGGTTGACCTCAAGGCGCAGCTGCGCGGCACTGTCCGCCTGCGCCATTAGGATGATGCCGACCGCCAATATGATGACCGGGATGGCAACGGCCACTATCACAAGAATGATTTGTCGAAGACCGAAGACGGGCATCGGCGGCGATCTCCGGCGTGTCGCGCTTAAAAGACCTGGCTAAGGCCTATGGACATGTACGGCCGGGCATTGCGGCCTTTTTGTTCGGTCGCGCCCGCTGAAAGCTGCCCCGTCCAGCCGCCCCCGATCGCGGTCGATATATAGCCGCCCAGGCCGCCGCGCTTATAGGTCGGGTCTCCCTGCAGGATGGCTTCCAGGCCCAATCGCGTGTCGCTGTGCCTGCTAACCGCTTGGGTGAGGCGAAGCTGCGCCATGTAGCTGTCATTGCGTATGCCCCAGCTTCCAAGCCAGCCGAGCCGCAGACGATCGCCCAATACCCCGTCCGTCTGGACGCCGACATCCCATCGCGAACCTTGCAGCTTGTTGCTCGGATCATTGGGGTCAAGGTCGGTCCTCGTAAAGCGCGGCCCTGCACCGATATTCGCCCAGCCCCAGGATCCTGAAGTCTGATAGACCAGAGCGGCTTCCGCGCCGATATATGTGGCCTCGATCCGTTCGCTGGTGCGGTAGCGGTATGTCCCGCCATTCACGCCTGCGCGAACCGCAAGCCCGTGACCGAGCGAGTTGCCGGGAAGCGAGATCAGGCCCCCGCCATATCCTCCCGCTCCGTCGCCTACCGAACCGCCCGCGTAGATCACACCCCGGTCCTGCGCCAACGCGGCCTGTCCCGAGAGGGCTGAAGCGGCGAGGAGGGCCAGAAAGCGAAGTGAAATCATTGGATTGTTTCCCGACGGCGAATTGTTGCCGCTGCATAACGTGCGACGGGGCGGAAGGGACAGACAAAAAACGGCGTTAACGCTCGATTTGCCGCATTTTCAGAAAATCTTTTGCGTTCAGAGCCTTCCGGTTCGGCGGCTTGGCCGTTACATGATGAATGTGGGGTGAGTTTGTTTTGAGAGACGCAGGAAGCGCATGACGGCGGAGCACCCCCCGATCACCAGCCTCAACGTCCTCATCGTCGATGACGATGACCTGTTTCTTGAGGTGCTGGCGCTGGAGATGGAGGCGCTGAGCTGCTCGGTTCAGGTGGCAGGCGACGGTGCGGCCGCGCTCCGGCAGGTGCAATTGGCCCCGGTCGATGTCCTCATCACTGACTGGCAGATGCCAGGCATGGACGGGCTTGAGCTTGTGCGGCAGGTAAGAGCGGCGGCGGTCCAGAACCGCTTCCTCCATATCGTCATGATGACTGCGCGTGGCGACAGCAGCACGATCCGGGCGGCCACGCTTGCGGGTGTTGACGATTTCCTTTTCAAGCCGCTTGATCCGCTGCAACTGGAACTGGCGGTTGCTTCGGCCCGGCGCAACGTGCTGTTGCATCGCCGACTGGAGCGGCGGAACCGCCATTTGGCGCAGGCGCATGACCGCATCCGATCGGCCTATCGCCATGTGCGCGCCGACCTGGAGGCCGCGGCTGCCCTGCATCACAAGCTGTTGCCCACTGACAGGGAAATGAATGGCGTGCGTATCGCCTGGGCGCATCAGCCAGCGATGAACATGAGCGGCGATACGCTCGGCGTGTCGCAGCAGGACAGCAAGATCCTGTTTTTCCTCGCCGACGTGCAGGGGCATGGGGTGCCTGCGGCCCTTGCATCCTTTCACCTGCATCACCGGCTGGTCCAACTTGCTCCCGGCGACCCGGCCACGCTGGCGTCCGCGATCGAGCAGCTCAATCAAGAGATCGAGGCCCAGCCGAATGAAAATTATGCGACGCTGATCTGCGGACTGCTGTCACCTCAGGAAAGGCGCGCATGGATCATTCGTGCCGGCCATCCAGATCCGCTGATTGTTACAGCGGACGGCGTGTCCAGCTTGCATCTAAGTGGCAGTTTTCCGTTGGGCTGGTTCAGTGACGCCAGCTTCATCCCCGAAGAAATCATATTGGAGCCTGGTACGCGGCTCGTGCTCTTTTCCGATGGCGTGACGGAATGCGCTGACCGCGACGGCGCGCAGCTGGAGATTGCGGGACTTGGCGAATTGCTGCGCGACGGGGCCGATGAGCCGCTGGACGGCATGGTCGATCGGGTGAAGGCCGCCGTCGCATCGCGGCGGGGCACGCGCGGCTTTGACGATGATATCTCGCTTCTCGCAATCGAAATGGCATAGGATAGACAAGGGTGAAGGAATGACGGCGATCATCAGCATGGACGGGGACGTGGCGTTGGTAGAGGTTCAGGCGACACGGTTCGACGCCGCTGAAGCCCCGGCATTCAAGGCGAACATCGCCAAGGGTATCGAAGGCGGCCCGCGCAAGGTAGTGCTGGACCTCACTCGCGTTTCTTTCATGGACAGCACGGCGCTCGGCGCGCTGGTGTCGCTTCTCAAGATGCTGGGCAAGGATGGCTCGCTCGCGATCGCGGGGGCGCAGCCTGCGGTGCGCCGCTTGTTCGAGCTGACGCGCCTGGATGCGGTTTTCCGGCTGGCCGAGACGGTCCCGGATG
Organism: Pseudomonadota bacterium; assembly: GCA_023433445.1. Taxonomy (GTDB): domain Bacteria; phylum Pseudomonadota; class Alphaproteobacteria; order Sphingomonadales; family Sphingomonadaceae; genus Sphingobium. The sequence goes on from JAEZCS010000022.1 coordinate 7,281, forward strand.
CAAGAGCGCTCGTGCGTGGCTGACGAGGGGCAGTTACGCCTATACCATGCCCGGCTGGAAGAAGTCGGCCGATTGAGCGAGCATGTCCGCGTGCTCTGCGAGGCCGCCGCCGTTCCGCCCGATGCCATGATCGACATCGAATTGGCGCTGGCGGAGGCGGCCAACAACATCATCATCCATGGCTATCGCGGGCGGAGCGATGGCATGATCGGCGTGGCGGTGCACATTGCGCCCGGTTCGGTATCGCTAGAACTTCAGGACGAGGGCGAAGCCGTCCCCGATGGGCTCTTCTCGAAATGCCGCACCATCTCCGCTGATGCGGAAAGCGGGCGCGGCGTGGAGATCATCCAATCCTGCATCGACCAGATCGACTATGTTAGCGAGGGCGGCAAGAACAGGCTGCTTCTGACAAAGCGCATGCCCTACTGACTGCGGGGGACGCCGGTGCTGCCAAAATGCCCCGATATCATCTCGCGACATCAGGCAGCGTCACTGTCGCGGAATGACGGGGCGCTTTCCCCGTTTCCTGGCGAAGGGCATCATCCTCCATCCTGACGATGATGCTCCCTGCGATGGCCAGGATCGCTGCCATGATCAAATGGCTCCGGCCTCTTCTGAAGCCCTTTTTCCAGTTCA
>JAEZCS010000131.1 GCA_023433445.1 Pseudomonadota bacterium
GGCCCGACCGCGCGCCCAGCACATAGCCCCAGAACTGCGTCTGCCCTTCATAGACCCACAGCAGATTGTCCTGCATCGGCACGTTGAAGTCGGGCGTCCACAAAAGGTCCGGGCGGCGGAACTTGCCGTCCCAGCTGTGGGCGAATTCATGAGGCAGAAGGTTGCGGTCCAGCAGCGCGTCGCTGTCGTTCCATTTCTTGAAATAGCCCGGCTCCACCTGATTCTCCGATGAGCGGTGATGCTCAAGGCCGATGCCGCCCATTTCATCGGTGATCGCCAACAGGAAATCATAATGATCGAAATGATAGCTGCCGAACAGCGCCCCCGCTTCATCGACCAGCTTCTTGTGCTTGGCGATCTGGTCAGGCTTGGCGTCCAACTCATCCGCTTCATCGGCGATGATGTTGAGAGTGACGTTACGGCCAAGATCCACCGGCTTGAAAAATCTTCCAGCGAAGACCGGCGAATCCTGCAGCGCCTCATAGTCGATCGTCTGGTAGGCGACAGTCGATCCGTTTTTCTGCCCGCGCAAAGCGGTAGCAGCCTGCCAGCCGTCAGGATAGGTCACCGTCGCCTGGATCGGGATCTGCCGCGTGTAATAGCCCGCGGGATAGAGCGAAACGGACTCCCATTGGATATTCAACATCTTTGGCGTGACCACGACCCGGCCCTGATTGGGCTGGGTTGCCGACAGGAACTGGAAGGACGCCGTGATTTCGCGCGCGCCCTGCGGCACGTCGATGATGAAGGCGTAGACGTTGAGCGGATCGCGCTTCCAACTGACCGGCTTTCCATCGGCGGCAAAGGTCAGGCCGCTGATCTTCTCGATCTGCCCGCGTGGCGCATGATTGCCGGGCAGCCATTTGGGCAGCAGCAGCGTCATGGGGCCGCTCGAGGCGACGGGAATATGCTCCTTCACCCGGAAGATCCGCTGGGTCGTGTCGGTTGCATCGACTTCCAGTCGGATCGTGCCGCCGGGGTAAGGCACGTCGCGGGGTGCGGGAGTGGCATCATTCACTGGCAGGGCGGCAGGCTTGGACCTTACGGCATCCTGGGCGGCAAGTGGGCTGATGACGGCGGTGGAAAGCAAGAGGGCGGCAGCGAGGCTGCGGATCATGTTTGTCTCCGAAAAAAGACCCGGCAGGAATGCCTTATGAAATCAGCATGACGAACCAAGATGACCGCGTCCACCCGGAAGAAGAGCAGTGACATCATCTGACAAAAAAAGCGCGTTTCCTTGAGGCTTCTTTGCCGCTAAAGGCGCATCCCCATGGCAAAAATCGAAAATCCGCGCCCAAAGACACCCAATCCGGTGCGCGGCACGCAAGACATGCTGGGGGGCACCGCTGAAGCGTTCCAGGAGCGCTTTGCCCATGTGATCGCGACCTTCGATCGCGTGCGCAGGCTTTATGGCTTTCACCGGGTCGAAGTGCCGGTGTTCGAAGCAACCGCCGTATTCGCCCGTTCGCTCGGCGAAAGCACCGATGTTGTTTCCAAGGAAATGTATACCTTCGAAGACCGGGGCGGGGACAGCATCACCCTTCGTCCCGAATTCACCGCGGGCATTGCACGTGCCTATGTCACCGAAGGATGGCAGCAATATGCGCCGCTGAAAGTGGCGACTCACGGGCCATTGTTTCGTTATGAGCGCCCGCAAAAGGGCCGCTTCCGCCAGTTTCACCAGCTGGACGCAGAAATCATCGGCGCTGGTGAAGCGGGAGCGGATATCGAACTGCTGGTCTTTGCCGATCAGTTACTCCGCGAACTTGGCGTTTCCGAGGGCGTCACCCTGAACCTCAATACGCTTGGTGATGCGCAAAGCCGTGACGCCTGGCGCGCCGCGCTGGTCGCCCATTTCGACGCGCATCGCGATCAGCTTTCGGAAGAGAGCCTTGATCGACTGAGCCGCAACCCGCTCCGCATTCTCGACAGCAAGGACCCGCGCGATCGGCCCGTGGCGGACAGCGCACCCGAGATCGATGCCTATTTGACCGATGAAGCGCGTACTTTCTTCGACAAGGTGACGGCGGGTCTGGATGCGGCGGGCGTCGCATGGCAGCGTAATGCGCGGCTGGTGCGCGGGCTCGATTATTATCGCCACACGGCGTTCGAATTCATCACGGACCGGCTGGGCGCGCAGGGCACGGTGCTTGGCGGAGGCCGTTATGATGGGTTGATCGAGAACCTCGGTGGCCCGGCAACGCCCGCTGTGGGCTGGGCTGCGGGCATTGAGCGGCTTGCCATGCTGGTGAATGCGCCGGAACCTTCTGCGCCCGCAGTTGTCATGATCCCGCTGGGCGAGGCGGCAGAAGCGAGGGCCACAGGCGTTATCGCTGATCTTCGTCGCGCCGGCATCATGTGCGAGATGGGTTTTCGAGGTAATATGAAGAAGCGGATGCAGCGCGCCAATGCTTCGGGCGCCTCTTGGGCGGTCATAATCGGCGAGGATGAACTGGCGCGTGGCGAGGCGGGTTTGCGTGATCTGCGATCCGGGGAGCAGCAAGCCGTGCCGTTGGCCGGACTCGTCGAGAAGTTGACGGCTCTTTAATGCATATCTCGGCCGACCGCATCGCGCAGATCGAGGCGCGCCGGGACGAGGTGCAGGCGTTGATGACGCGTGCCGACCTTGCGCCTGAGGAATTCGTGCGGCTGTCGAAGGAATATGCCGAGATCGAGCCAGTCGCGCGTGCCGCACATGAAGTGCGAAGGCTTCGGCAGGAACTTAAGGCGCTTGAATATATGGCGGGCGGCGACGGGGCCGAAGCGGATGCCGCCATGCGCGAGATGGCGCAGGAGGAAATGCAGCTGATCAAGAGCCAGCTGCCGGGCGCCGAACGTGCACTTGCCCTGCAGTTGCTGCCACGCGACGCGGCCGACTCA
>JAEZCS010000227.1 GCA_023433445.1 Pseudomonadota bacterium
CTGTGGCTGCGGGCATGCTGCACTTCTCGCTGCGGCGCGCGCAGAATGTCCACTGGCAGGCGACCGACGTCACCCGCGAATTCCATGCGGGCCTCAAGAACCAGAAGCCTGCGGTGCTGTGGTTCACGGGTCTGTCGGGCGCGGGCAAGTCGACCATCGCCAACCTCGTCGAAAAGAAGCTGGCGCGGATGAACCGTCACACCTTCCTGCTCGACGGTGATAATGTGCGCCATGGCCTGAACAAGGACCTTGGCTTCACCGATGCCGACCGCGTGGAAAATATCCGCCGCGTGGGCGAAGTGGCGAAGCTGATGACCGACGCGGGCCTGATCGTGATCACCGCCTTCATTTCGCCCTTCCGTTCGGAGCGCGAAATGGTGCGGCAGATGATGCAGCCGGGCGAGTTCGTCGAGGTGCATATCGACACGCCGCTGGCCGAGGCGGAGGCGCGCGACGTCAAGGGCCTCTACAAGAAGGCACGGTCGGGTGAGCTGAAGAACTTCACCGGTATCGACAGCCCCTATGAGGCGCCGGAGGACCCCGAAATCCGTATCGACACGACGTCGCTGACGGCAGACGAGGCCGCTGACCTCATCATCGCGAGGCTGATCCCATGAGCGAGGTGATGAGCGATGGCGATCTTGCCGCGCACCTTGCCGAAGTCGCAGGACGGATTTTGATCAACGTGCGGGCCTCGGGGCTCTTCAGCCCCAAGGCGCTGGGCAAGGCGGGCGACCAAACCGCCAACCAGTTCCTCGTCCACGCGCTGCGGGAGGTCCGTCCTGAGGACGGCTTGCTGTCCGAGGAGGAAAAGGACAATCCAGAAAGGCTCGCAAAGAGCCGCGTTTGGATCGTCGATCCTGTCGATGGCACGCGCGAATATGGCGAAGAGCGGTCTGATTGGGCCGTTCATGTCGGCATGGCGGTGGATGGGGAGGCGGTATTGGGTGCGGTCGCGCTGCCGGGCCTTGACCTCACCGGCGCTGGTGGCGGCACCGTTTTACGCTCCGATCAGCCGCGGCCTCTCCCGGAAGCGCCAGCAAAGCTCCGCATGGTTGTGTCGCGTACACGCCCGGCGCAGGAAGCGGTGGCAGTCGCAGAGCGCCTCGACGCGGAGCTGGTGCCGATGGGATCCGCGGGCGCGAAGGCGATGGCTGTAATTCTCGGCCAAGCGGACATCTATCTCCATTCAGGCGGGCAATATGAATGGGACAGCATGGCCCCGGTCGCGGTGGCCAAGGCGCATGGCCTGCATTGTTCGCGGATCGACGGCAGTCCGCTGATCTACAATCAGGAAAATGTGTATCTGCCCGACCTGCTCATTTGCAGGAAGGAACATGCTGAGCAGGTGCTGACCCTGATAGGCGAAGTTCAGGTTAGCGCCTAATCTGAGAAGGAGGGTTGAGCCGCGCCGCTTAAACGCCGCGCGGTTCAACCTTTATTTCGTCAGCGCGAATTGTACCGAAACAGTTGCACCCAAAGTCAATTCACCCGGCGCGACAGGACTGGGCGGAGGTGGGGGAGGAGGTGCTCCCGCCATTCGCCCCGTTACCATGATGGGTTGAACCGGGTAATAGCCGCCGCCTTCGCTGATGGAGATGGTTCGCGAAATCCTGAGGCCAGCGGCGCGCGCGTAAAGCTCACCGCGAGCCCGCGCATCCTTGACGGCGGCCACCCGCGCTTCGTCCAATGCGGCTTTCGGTTCGTCCAGAGTGAAGGAGGGGCCATCCACCTGGTTAGCCCCCGCCGAAACCAACGTGTCGATGATACGGCCCATTTCCTCCAGTTTGCGTACACGCACCTGGATGTTGTTCCGCGCCTCGTAACCGATTATGCGCGGAGCCTCAGGCTGAAGCGGGGCGACGTAGGGTTCCCGTGCCAGTCGCGCTCTCAGCTGCGCCTCTTGTTCAGGATTAGAATATTGGGGTTGAAGGGAAAGTGCCGAGGTTTGGATATCCCTGTCTGCTATACCTGCACCCTTAAGCGCCCTGATGACCTCATCCATTCGGGCAGCATTGGCTGCCAAGGCCTCGCCCCCTGTCTTTCCGTGGCTCACCACGCCCGCTGAAAAGACGGCGAGATCGGGCACCTGTCGGCTTTGCCCTTCGCCGCTGACAACCAGTAGCGTCTCATCCGGTGTAAGGATCGGAGTTGCTGTCGGAAGTTGAGCTTGCGCCCCCGAAGCAAGTCCTGTCGCGACGATGAGAAAGGCAAGGCGTTTCATCGGCATCTCCTGTCCGTTGCCTTGGTGTAACCTGTGTTCGACCAACCGGTTGCATGATCAATGTCGCGAACCAGCAACTTCGGCGCCTCCTCTGCGTTGCGAGAGAAGGAGATGCCAATGAAAATGATGCGAGAAGACACCGCTGGCTGGCTGACAATTTTGGCGCGGCTCGGTTTTGCCGCGCGCGGCCTTGTATATTTGCTGATCGGGGTTTTCGCGATGGGCGCGGCGCTTGACGGGGGTCGGCTAAGTGACAATCAGGGGGTGATGGGCACGATCGCCGAAGCGCCCATGGGACGATTTCTTCTCATTCTCTGCGCGCTGGGCTTTGCTGGCTATGCGTTCTGGCGCCTGACCGAGGCCGCGTTGGACCCCGAACGTAGGGGGGAGAATATGAAAGGGCGGTTCGAGCGGGCAGGATACGCGGTCAGCGGGATCATACATGTCGGGCTGGCCGCTGCGGCTACAAAACTTGCTCTGCGCAAGGCTGCGCCGACGAGCGGTAGCCCCGGTGATCAGGCTGCACAAAGCTGGTCCGCGTGGTTGCTTGAACAGCCTGCCGGGCCGTTCTTGCTGGCGCTAGTGGCGATAGCGCTATTTGCTACGGCGGGCGCTCAGGCGCTCAAGGCCTACAAGGCCAGCTTTGATGACTTGGGAGGTGATGTGCCCGCGCCGCAGCAGGTCCGCTGGCTGGGCCGGATGGGATATGCTGCACGAGCCCTGGTCTTTGCGATGATCGGATGGTTCCTGATCAACGTCGTGCTTCATCGCAATCCCGATGAGGCCGGCGGTTTAGGTGCGGCGCTGAGGCAATTGCGTGAACAGGATCAAGGGCCCATCCTGTTGGTGATCGTGGCGGCTGGCCTCGCATTATTTGGGCTGTTCAGTTTGGTGGAAGCTCGCTACCGGCGACTGCGCGTTGTCAGGCCTCACATGCCTTAAGCGGCTTGATGCTCACGAGGCCCACAGGCGGTTTTCTCTCGATCAGCGGACGCTCTTGTCCTGACGCTCTCCCCCGGATTGGGCGAGCCTAAGCGCTACGATCCATCCCGCTACAGCGCAGCCGCTAAACCAGATCAGCCACATCGCGGCGTCGCCTGTGAAGGCAAGGAGCACCCCAGGCACGACAGCGCCGGCGACGTAGAAGCGGCGCAGCGTCTGCCCATGCCCACCGTTCAACCCCGCAGCCCGCCTCCGCTTTGGATCACCAAGGCCGAGGAGGGTGAGCAAGCTGACGGAGACTGCCGTTGCAATGAGTGTGAGCCAGATCATCATTCGGCGGCCTGCAGTGCAAACTCTCTCGATCGCCGCGCGCGATGCGGGAGATGCCGCGCAAGCATCCAGGCGCCAGCGAGCAGAAAAGCGATGTCCACCGCAGCTATGATCGGCTGACCTCCTTCGATGGCGGTGATCCAACCCGGACCGCCCATAAGCAGCCGAAGTAAAGGCAGGATGACCATCAATATGCCCATGCCGCGCTCAAGAAGGAGACTTAGGTTCCCTCGGTCGCTGATGAAAGCTCCGCCAATGATCACGAGAGCGGAAGCCATGAGGAAGCCGACTGGTGTCCAGAAAAGAGCATTTCCGGAAGAGGTGCTGCATAAGAAGGCGACGGCGGTACAAAGCAGCGCAAAAGGCAGGCCAAGACCGACGATCGTAACCATCCGGTCGAGCCAGGCCAATGACCTAGCCTCGTTGGCGCGACGGACGACCCAAAGACGGAGACCGGTCAGGGTCACATAGCACATTGCGAAGCCAAGCCCGAACCAGACCGCTTTCGATATTATGCCCGCGAAGTTGCCGAAGTGCAGCGGCGACATGATCCCTGCCAAGGTACCGCCGGCCGATGGCTTCGCCCCAATCAGCGGCTTTACATGTTCGAAACGCCCGTCCGAACCGGTGTAGAGCAGGCTGATCGGAACCACGCCGCCCTTCTCCGGCGGATGGAACGTCGTGACCTTCGCGTCAGCGCGGCCGAAATTCTCAACGGCTATGAATGTTGGGACTTCGCCAGTTCGCTGGATGGCGTCGCGGGTAATCCTGTCTAGGCCGCTGGTCGGAGCCGGGCGCGGGTCCGCCTGTCCCGGATTGCCGAAGACACTTTCGTTGAGAGCCTGAACGTCTCCGCCAAAGGCAGCCATGGCAACGATCGGAACGCCTACCGTTCCAAAGAAGGAGAAGAAGCTGCCCGTGAACGCGAGGATGAATGCAAAAGGTAAGCTCCATGTGCCCGCGACACTGTGCCGGTCGCGATTGAACAGCACCGGATTTGCCTTCCGCCGCAGGGTGAATATGTCCTTGAACAGATGGCGGTGTATCATCAGGCCGGACACAGCGGCTACCAACATCGCCAATCCGAGTATTCCCGTCAGCAGCAGGCCCCAAGGATTGGGCAAGTGCAAACGGACATGAGTGTCGACCAGGAAATGGCTGAGCGCGTCGTCATTGCGTGGGCCAAATACTTCCTCGCTCGTGCCAGCCTGACGGTCGATGACCTGGCCAGTGTTGTCGAGTCTGTAGAAGATGCCCCTGCTTACCAGCTCTCCGTTCGGGTCAACCTCATGCCGGTGGAAGAAGGCGCCGAGATCATGGTCGCCAACCTCGAACAAGTCGACGCCTTCATGATATTTGGGCGGTGTCTGCTTCCCCAACCGTTGGATGCTCTGCGCGATCGGCCGCTCGAACGCTGATGTGCTGGACATATGTCCGGAAGACCAAGTCCCGATTTCATCCGCGAATACGGCCGCCGTGCCCGTCAGTACCACGGCATAGAGAATAAGGCCGAGCAATATTCCAGACCAGCCATGGACTGCGACCATCAGCTTGGTTTCATTTTTCGGGAGATGAATCATCGGCCTGCATCCTTCGCAGCAGATGGCCAATAAGCCCATTTATGAGCAAGCAGCCCGCCATGTGTCAGCACCAGCGCCAGCGCGATTAGAGCGACGCGGCCGACGCTGCGATCCAGGCACGCGTGAAAGAACAGCACAGCCCAGATCAGCGGTGCAAGCACGAGTGGCAAAACCAGATTGTCGATGCCCGCGCGTCCTCCGGGTAACCACAAGGTCATGCCAGCCATCACGACGACGGTGACGCAGATCGCCCCTGGTCCGGCCAGGAGGATGCGGCTCCAACGCTTAGGAGTAGTGGGTCCAGCCTTCGCCTTCATCCCGCCTTCATACCGCTACGCAGGTATGATGCAAGTCATTAGCAATTAATGGGGGGTCAGCGGCTGAGCTAAAAGTCTGATCCGATCACTCGATAGAGGGCTATCCGGTTCTGCAGCAGTTCGAGGTCCGTGGCGATCGCGCTCCGTCTGGCCGAATACAGCGATCGCTGATTGACGAGTGTGGTCAGGAACGGATCGATGCCCGCGCGATATCGCTGCTCAGACAAGGCATAGGCCTTCTCATTGGAAACGACCAAGGCTCGCTGAGCTGTCTGCTGCTCGCTTATGGTGCCCGCGCGAGCCAGGGCATCTGCCACATCGCGGAACGCACTCTGGATGGCATTTTCATAGTTGGCGACCGCTGCCTGCTGCTGAGCCTTGCTGAATTCGACATTCGCCCGAAGGCCACCACCGAATATGGGAAGGCTCGCAGAAGGCGCTGCTGTCCAGGTAAATGCGTTGCCTGTGAATAGAGATGACAGGGCAGAACTAGCGACGCCAATAGCTGAGGTCAGGCTGATTCTTGGGAACATTGCGGCGCGTGCGGCGCCGATATCGGCATTGGCCGCCCGGAGTAGATGCTCCGCCTGGAGCACATCCGGTCGTCTCAGCAGGACGTCCGATGAAGTCCCCGCAGGTACCTGCGCGGTTGTCCCGATCAAGGATGAGAGGGAGGGCGGCAGTAACGCTTCTTCGACAGGCGTGCCGGCGAGCAGGTCCAGCGCGTTGCGGTCCTGCGCCACCTGCGTGACAGTGGCAGCGACATCGGAACGTGCCTGCTCCGCAATGGTCTCGGCCTGATGAACGTCAAGCTTACCGGAAAGGCCGGCGCGGTTGAGCGACCTGATGAGCGCCAATGTTCTTTCCGCACTAGTGAGCGTGTCGCGCGCAACATCGAGCAGTTGTTGATCAGCCGCGAGCACGGCATATGCACTCGCCGTCTCGGCAACGAGCGCGATCCGGGCCGCCCTCGCCCCCTCCTCGGTCGCCAGATAGGACTGGAGCGCGGATTCACTCAAGTTCCGTAGCCGGCCAAATAGATCGATTTCAAAAGCGCTGAAGCCGATATCGGCGCTGTAGTTGTCCTGCCGCTGGTCATTGCGGCGCGTGAAGGTTGCGCCTGCATCGGCTGTGACAGTGGGAAGCTGCGCCGCTCTCTGGATGCGATATTGCGCTCTTGCGGCCAGCACATTCGCAAGCGTGACGCGCAGGTTACGGTTGTTCGTGAGCGCTCGTTCGATGATCGTGTGCAGCCGCTGGTCACCTATCAGCACTGTCCAAGGCAGCCCTGCTTTTTCCGTGGCGATCGCTGCAGGATAGGCCGCTCCAGCAGGCCAAGCTGGCGGAACGGTTGCGGTAGGCCGTTCGTAGGTTGGCGCGAGATTGCAAGCATTCAGGACAGCAGCAAAGCCGAGGATGACCATGCGCTTCATGCGGGCATCTCCGAACCGGTCGCGGGCAGGCTTTCCTTGCGGGTGAACAGGCGCACGACGGTGAAGAAAAACAGGGGAACATAAAAGATGGCCAGTACCGTTCCGGTCAGCATGCCCCCCGCGACCGCCGTGCCAATGGCGACCCGGCTCTGCGCGCCAGCGCCATGGGCGAGCGCCAGCGGGAGAACGCCCGCGATGAAGGCAAGGGAAGTCATGATGATCGGGCGGAGGCGAAGCCTGGCGGCCTCGATCGCAGCCTCCATCGCACCCTTGCCCTCGCGATATGCAAATTCGGCGAACTCAACAATCAGGATCGCGTTCTTTGCAGCCAGGCCCATGGTGGTGAGCAGCCCGACCTGGAAAAACACATTATTCTCCAAGCCGCGTGCCCAGACTGCAACTACGGCACCGATCAAGCCGAGCGGGATGACGAACAGCACGGCGAGCGGTACCGACCAGCTTTCATAAAGTGCGGCGAGGCAGAGAAACACCACAAGAACCGACAGAGAGTAGAGTAGAGGGGCCTGACCACCGGACAATTGTTCCTGATAGGAGAGGCCGCTCCACGCGTAGCTGGTCCCAGCGGGCAGCTCCTTTTGCAAGCGTACCATCTCGTCCATCGCCTCGCCCGAACTTGCGCCGGGCGCGGCCTGGCCCTGAATTTCATAGGAGGATTGGCCATTGAAGCGGGCAACGGTTGTCGGGCCCATCTCCCAATGCGTGGTCGCGAAGGCTGAGAAAGGCACCATTTCTCCCGTCGATGCCGAACGGACCTGCCAATTTTCAATGTCGGTTGGCAACGCTCTATACTGGGCATCAGCCTGCATAAAGACACGCTTCACGCGGCCGCGGTCGATGAAGTCATTTATATAGGTGCTTCCCCACGCAGATCTCAGTACATCATCGACGTCACTTTGCCTAAGCCCAAGCACCGCAAGCTTTTCGCTGTCGATGTCTATCTTGAGCTGTGGTGTGTCTTCCAGCGTAGCGGCGCGGACACCGGCAAGAAGAGGGCTTTGTTCCGCAGCGGATAGCAGTTGATTCCGCAATGCCACGAACTTGTCTCGGCTGAGACCGCCGGTGTTGAGCAACTCAAAGGTAAATCCATTCGACTGCCCTAGGCCGCGGATGGAAGGAGGCGTCATCGCAAGGATTTTTGCGTCACGCACCGCAGCCAGTTGTTTTGTGGCACGGTTCGCTATCTCACTTGCGCTGTTGGCCTTGCCCGAGCGATCTTCCCAAGGCTTTAGATTGATGAAGCCTTGGGAGGTATTTTCACCCTGTCCGGCAAAACTGAATCCTTGTGCGATGAAGATGCTTGCAACATTGTGGGATTCCTCGCTTTGGAAATAGTTGCGGACGCTATCTATCGCTTGCCTCGTCCTGGTTGACTTGGCACCCGGCGGAAGTGTCATCTGGACCATTACTTGTCCCTGATCTTCAACTGGCAGGAAGCTGGATGGCAGGCGAACGAATAACAGGGCGATAATGCCAAGTACCACCACATAAACGCCCCAGAAAAGAGCGCGTCGATGCATGACGCTCTCCAACCAGCGCATGTAGCCGCCCGTGGCACGTTCGAACCACCGGTTGAACTTACCCGCCCAGCCCTGCTGGCGGCGCTCTTCGTTCGCTGGTTTGAGCAGCGTCGCGCACAGGGCAGGTGACAGAATGAGCGCCACCACCACCGACAAGAGCATGGATGAGACGATGGTGATGGAGAATTGCCGATAGATGACCCCGGTCGATCCGCCGAAGAATGCCATCGGCAGCAGGACCGCTGACAGTACGAGCGCGATGCCTACCAAGGCGCTGCTGATCTCCTGCATAGACTTGATCGTGGCGGACCGCGCGTCCAGCCCCTCATCGTGCATCAAGCGTTCGACATTTTCGACAACGACGATGGCATCATCGACCAACAGGCCGATCGAGAGCACCATGCCGAACAGGGTGAGCGTGTTGATAGAATAGCCAAAGAGCGCGAGGACTCCGAAGGTTCCAAGCAGGACCACGGGCACCGCCACGGCGGGTATGAGGGTCGCGCGCCAGCTTTGCAGGAAGACGAACATGACGACGACTACGAGGCCGACCGCTTCGATGAGGGTCTTGATGACCTCATTCACCGAAAGCCGGATGAATGGCGTCGTATCGCGCGGAAAAGCGATGCTGTAGCCATAGGGTAGGCCGGTCGACAGCTCTTCGACCTTGGCCTTTACAAGTTCGGCCGTTTTAAGCGCATCCGCACCGGGTGCGAGTTGCAGCGCGATGCCTGAACCCGGATGGCCATTCAGCGTAGCAGAGGACGCATAGCTCTCATTGCCAAGTTCAACGCGGGCGACATCGGAAAGGTGGACGACCGAGCCGTCACTCTGCGTTTTGACGATTATGTTGCGGAATTGCTCCGGCGTCTCAAGGCGGGCGCGGGCCCTGACAGTTGCGTTCAGCTGCTGTCCTGCTGGTGCTGGATCAGCCCCGATCTGCCCAGCGGAGACTTCGATATTCTGCGACCGAATGGCGCTTTCGACGTCCGATGGCATCAATTTGACGGTGGCGAGCTTATAGGGGTCCAGCCATATGCGCATGGCATATTGCGAGCCGAAGATCTGAACGTCGCCAATGCCTTCCAGACGTGAAATAGGATCCTGGAAATTATTGACCAGATAATCCGAAATATCAGCCTGGGTGGACCGGTCCGTGCTGTCATAAAGCGCGACCAGCATGAGGAAGTCGGTCTGCGATTTTGTGACTGTCAGGCCTTGCTGCTGAACTGCATTCGGCAAACGGTTCAACGCCTGCTGCACTCTGTTCTGAACCTGCACCTGGGCGGTGTCAGGGTCCGTCCCCTTGTTGAAGGTGACGCTAATGCGCGACTGGCCGTTCGCCGTGGAGGTCGAGGAGAAATACATCAGGCCGTCGATGCCAGTAAGCTGCTGCTCGATGACCTGGGTAACGCTGGTCTCGACGATATCTGCCGATGCCCCTGGATAATTCGCCCGAACATTGACAGCAGGTGGCGCGATATCGGGATATTGTGCGATCGGCAGCGACAGCATTGCACCCAGTCCGGCGAGCATGATGCCGATGGCAATCACCCACGCGAAAATGGGACGATCGATGAAAAAGCGGCTGATCATTTCGAGATCCTAGCGCTCTTGACTGATGGTGGCGGCGCGGACGGTGTCACCGGGTTTCACCTTGTCGGTTCCCTCGACGATCAGCCGTTCACCAGCTTTGAGGCCTGAGGTGATCAACCACTTGTCGCCTATGGCTTGAGCCGCCGTGACTGTCCGACGCTCGACCTTGTTCGCGCGATCCACGATCAACGCCGTGGCGTTCCCCTTGGGATCGCGACTGATACCTTGCTGAGGCGCCAATATGCCTCCGGGGATCACGGCTTGCGGCGCCACGACGCGCACGAACATACCCGGAAGGAGGAGGCTGTCAGGATTTGGAAACCGTGCGCGCAAGGTGACCGTACCGCTGTTCGGGTCGACAATCGGCTCAGCAAACTCGATACGCCCTTCCAGCGGGTATTCACTTCCGTCGTCCAGCTTCAGACGGATGGTCGCGCTTGCCGGGAGCGCCTTGCCAGCAGCCAGGCTGCGCCGGAGCGCCAGCAATTGAGCGCTCGACTGCGTGATGTCGACGAAAATGGGATCGAGTTGCTGAATAGTGGCGAGCGGGGTCGCCTGGCTGGCAGTCACCAACGCGCCGGGGGTGAACAGGGATCGGCCAATCCGACCGCTGATCGGCGCCTGGACTTCAGTGAAGCGCAAATTGATATTCGCAGTCTGAAGCGAAGCGCGCGCTTGCTGGATTGCCGCCCCCGCTTGGCGAGCGGCGGCGATCACATCGTCTCGCTCCTGGGCGCTTACGGCCTCGGTCTGTCCGAGCGTCTGATACCGGCGCTCTCTGGCTTGAGCCGCAATGGCCATGGCCTGCGCATTAGCGAGGGCGGCCTGCGCTTCGTCACGGGATGCACGATAAAGCGATGGGTCGATTTGGTAGAGTGGCTGACCGGCGCGGACATAAGAGCCCTCTGTGAAAAGGCGTTTTTGAATGACACCTGCCACCTGCGGGCGCACTTCCGACATCAGGGTCGATACTGTGCGGCCCGGGAGTTCAGTTGACACGGTCACGTCTTGCCCCCGAAGCGTGACTATGCCGACCTCGACCTGTTTCTTGACCGGTGGTTTGCTCTGACCGCAGGCGGCCGCGAGCATGCATAGCGCCATGCTAAATTGAATGCGGCGGGGAACGGAAGATGCAAGGCGCGACGGCATAGCGGCAGGCGGTCCAATAGCGACGTTAGCGATTGCGAAAACTTCACCCGGCGCAGGGGGAGGGGGAGCGCCGGGTGAAGGACGGGCCAGCTAGGCAACGAGCGTTCCCGGCTATGCTCCGACACTTCCTCTTCGCTATTCCGCAGGCCAATGAAAAGCCCCATCATGTCCCATTGTGCAACGCAGTATGTCGGAATGTATCAGCACGTATCAGCCTGCTGGAGATGGGCAGACTTTTTATGTCGGACGCCGTAGAACAGGCTGATGCCTGACCAGATGAACAGCCGCCAACCGCGCCTCATAGTTGTTGACGACGATCCCGATATTCGTGACTTGATCGTCCGGCAACTTCAGCAAGAACATTATGATGTCGTGCCTGCAGGCAGCCTGGCTGCGTTCAACGAAGCCCTTTCGATGCACCCTGCGGACCTCATCGTGCTCGATCTCAACCTCCCCGACGGGGATGGCCTGAATCTGTGTCGAGAATTACGCGCTCAAGGCAGCGACGTTCGCATCATCATGGTGTCAGCCAGAGGCAGCGCGATCGATCGAGTGCTGGGGCTGGAACTGGGGGCCGATGATTACCTCACGAAACCGTTTGAACCACGGGAATTGCTGGTGAGGATACGCAACCTGCTTCGCCGTGCCCATATCGAAGATCCTGAACGACAGCGTGGCAAGGCTGCCCGGACGGCCCGCTTCGGGCCTTGGCGTCTCGACCTTTTCCAACGGAGGCTGATTGCTGAAGACGGCCGTCTCGTGATGCTGTCATCAGCAGAATTCCGACTGCTGTCTCGCTTTATCGATGAGCCCAATGTTGTTCTTTCCCGTGAGAATTTGGTACCGGAACGGAGAGCCACGGCTGCTTTTGACCGATCCATCGATCTTCAGGTGAGCCGGTTGAGGCAGAAGTTGGCGACCATGCCGGGAAGTGAAGAACTCATCCTGACAGTGCGCGGGGAAGGATATGTGCTCGCCAGTCCGGTGTCATTCGAATGATCTGGCCTCTTGGGCATGGCGTCCGAAGCTTTCTGCGGTCGCTAACGGGCCGCATATTCCTGTTGTTGACGGTTGGCATGTCCCTGGCGGCTATGCTTGCTCTGCTGGTTGCCGAACATAGCCGCAGCCGGGATTTTCAAAGCTGGCGCATTCAGCGCGTCGTCGCGAGTGCGGACGATATCGCGCACCGCCTGCAACGCGATCCCAAGCGGGTGGAGGCTATGCTGGCGTCACAGCAAATCATGGGAGCCGCACTGGCACCCGAGGGGATCGCGGTTGACGAACCAGACGTGGCGCTAGCCAAAGCGCTGAGAGTGAGATTCGGGCCGGAATCGAACCCGGAAGCAAGTCAGGTTCCCGCAGGCCTTTGCTTTCCCCGGTCACGCTATGATCCTTCGGTAGGTGCCGCAGGTGTGGTCGATGCGCCGCGCCCTTCATGCTGGATCGTGCGCTTCACTGACAGGACTGGCGCGCGAAGGTCTATGGCGCTCAACCTGCCGCGCATGGAACGACCAGCGAGCATGATGGCTAACCCGCTTTACATGCTGCTGATCGTCATTGCGTCTGCTGGCCTCGCCATTGTTGTGGCACGGATCGTGGCCGAGCCCTTGCGTCGATTAAAGCATGCGGCAGAGTCATTTTCATTGTCTCTGGATCCCGAGGAAATTCCTGAACGTGGCCCCGAGGAGATCCGGGCGGCGCTGTCGACTTTCAACCTCATGCAGAGGAGGGCCCGCGCCGGTTTTGCCGAGCGTACACAGTTGCTGGCCGCGATCAGCCACGATCTGCAGACACCTCTTACACGGCTGAGGCTGCGGCTCGAGCTTGTTGAAAATGAAGAACTTCGCGCTCGGCTTTTGCAGGACCATCAGGCGATGCAGACCCTGGTCAAGGAAGGGTTGGATTTGGCCGCTAGCACCGAAACCCAAGAGGAATGGTCAGTAGTCGATGTAGATTCCCTGCTCGAGAGCATGGTCGAGGATGCGGAGGATCTGGGTGCGCCTTTGCGGTTTTCAGGAGGATGTGGTGGGACGATCCGTGTGAAGCCCAATGCCCTTAGCCGGTGCATCAGCAATCTGGTCAATAACGCTTTAAAATATGGTGGCGAGGCAGAAATCGGCTGCGCTCGACTAGGGGGGCGAGTTCTTATCCACATCAGGGACAAGGGCCCCGGCATCCCGCCAGATCAACTCGATCAAATGTTCGAACCCTTCACCCGTGGCGCTTCAGGGCAACCGGGCGGGCGACCAGGAACGGGCATTGGCCTCACCATTGCCCGGTCATTGGCAATGACTTTTGATGCGTCGGTTCGCCTGATGAATGCGGAAGGCGGAGGCTTGATCGCCACTATCGACATGAAGGCATAAGCTCGATCTTCTGTGTCGCCAACCGGTCGGCCTCCGCCGGATTATGCGTGACATAGATTATCGGCAGCCGAAGCTCGTCACGAATGCGCAGGATGACGTCCATAATGTCTTCCCGGCGGGCAGGATCGATCGACGCAAGGGGCTCATCCATGAGGAGCGCCCGGGCGCCGGACAGAAGCGCGCGGCCGATAGCGACCCGTTGGGCCTCACCGCCCGACAAGGTGCCGGGCCAGCGGCCAAGCAAATGTTCGATGCCGAGGAAGTCGATGACGGCCTGCAGCGACATCCACCGGTTCTCGGGAGCCGCGAGGCGGTAGCCGTAGAGCAGGTTCGCGCGCACCCGAAGATGGGGAAACAGCCGGCCGTCCTGAAAAACATAGCCGATGCGACGGCGATGTGGAGGAAGGTCGATGGCTGCGCTGTCATCGAACAGCATCTCTCCGTTAATGCTGATATGGCCGTGATCGGGGCGCAGCAAGCCCGCGATCATGTTCAGAATCGATGTTTTCCCGATGCCGGACGGACCCCAGAGCAGCGTGATGCCGTCGGACGCAACGAAGCGCGCGGCAACAACATGATCGCCAAGGCTCTTGTGGACATCGACGTTAAAGGACATGACGCGTCCCTGGTGCTGCTGTCCGGCGGGCCAGCGCTTCCGAAAGTAATAGAGCACCTAAGGAAAGGCCGATCGAAATCAGTGCCAGTCGCCAGACGGCCGCATCCGCGCCAGGCACTTGAAGGGCGCTATAAATGGCGAGTGACAGGGTGCGCGTTTCCCCTGGGATATTTGAAACGAAGGTGATGGTGGCGCCAAATTCCCCTAGCGACCGGGCGAAGCCAAGGATGAAGGCTGCTGCGACGCCCGGCAGGGACAGCGGCAGCATGATCGTGAAAAAGCAACGGGCGGGACTCGCGCCGAGGGTTTGGGCCGCTTCCTCCAACCGACGATCAACAGCTTCGATCGACAGCCGGATCGCGCGCACCATCAGGGGGAGTGCCATGATCCCCGCAGCGATGGCAGCGCCAGTCCATCGGAACATGACGGACACGCCGAGCCAGCGCTCCAATATGCCGCCTACTGGACCGGCGGGCCCGAAGGTCAGCAGCAACATCCATCCGATGACTACCGGTGGGAGTACCAGCGGCAGATGCACGGCTGCATCCAGGAGCAGCTTGCCGGGGAAGCGCCAACGCGCGAGCACCCAGGCGAGGGCGAAGGCCAAGGGCAAGGTAATGAGCATAGCCGCAAGGCTGACTTTCAGGGAGAGCAAGACAATCTCCCACTCTTCGGGCCCGAGCGATACTAAAGTCACCGCGTGCCAAAGCCGTAGCGGCGGAAGATTGCCTTCCCGCGTGCGGAAAGAAGGAAGCGATGAAATCCTGTAGCTTCCTTATGGGTCGAACGACTGAGCAGCGCTAACGGATAGGTGATCGGTCGGTGACCGGCCGCCGGAAAGACACCGACGATCCTCACCGCTCTGCTGGCGCGTGCATCGGTTTCGTAGACGATACCGAAGGGCACCTGCCGCCGCTCGACCATCGCGAGCGCCGCCCGGACATTTTCCGCCGCAGCGATCTTCTTCGCTATCGAGGGCCAGACGCCGAGCGCGACCAGCGCCGCCCTGCCATATTTTCCAGCGGGCACAGTATCCGGATCGGCCATCGCCAAGCGACCCTCACCGACCGCTTGGGCGAGCGGAAAGCCTTGCCGGATCTGCAGTGTCTTGCTCGTTCCGGCCGGTGCGATCAGGACCAGTCTGTTGGTGAGAAGGGTCGCACGGGTTCCTCGACGGACAAGCCCTTTCGCGGCGACCGCATTCATCCAAGGCTCGTCCGCTGATAAAAACAGGTCGGCGGGGGCTCCCGCTTCGATTTGGCGGGCCAGGGCCGAAGAGGCGGCGAAGGAAAGAACGGGCCGGTCATGCCCCAGCGCCGTCCATGCATCAGCGGCAGCGGTCAGCGATTCCTGAAGGCTCGCTGCGGCAAGCACAAGAGGTCCGCGGTCACGGGCTTCGGCGGGTTGGCAGGCGAGGACCGACCAAAGTAGAAAAGGAAGTAGCGAGAAACGCACGTGTGGCCCAAAGCATGAGTTATATATGCCGATATACAGCCCGCTTTCTGTGGCTATGGCAAAAATCTCAGTTCGATGTGCCGGCAGGGGACCTGCGCTGCAAGGAAAGCCGGCTGCGTTGCGCTTCAAGCGCTTCGCCTTTAAGCGGCTGGCGTTCGCTGGCGGCCTTGCCCTTGCGCAATCGCTTGCGATCTTTCTCGCTTGGTTCGACAAGACGTATGCGCACGGCGCTGTGGCCCGCAGCGCGAATGCCTAATGCCTGTGCCGCTCCGCGAGACAGATCGATGATCCGCCCGCGTGAGAAGGGGCCGCGATCATTGACCCGGACCAGCAGAGTGCGCCCATCAGTCAACTCCGTCACTTCGACATAAGAGGGTAGCGGTAATGTCGGGTGCGCGGCGCTGATCCCGTTGGCGCGAAATTTTTCGCCACGCGCGGTCCGGTTGCCCGATTCATTGCCATACCAACTCGCGTAGCCCACCGCGTCATAGCCGGGCTGTTGAGCCGGGACATAGGTGACGCCGCGCACTGTGTAGGGTGGCCCGACACGAACGGGCGTGTCGGATACAGGCTGGTAGGATGCGCACCCCGTCAGGAGCAGGGGCAGCACGGCTAAAGCACGAGGAAGAGACAACATTTGATCGTCATACAGCTACTGCTGAGACGATCTCAAGCGTGCCGACTATCCAGATAGCCCGTCATGATTCCATGCGGATAGCGCGGTTTCCATTCCATTCTCCTAAAGGAGGTGCGGCTTCGTCCCTAATCGCCGGTCGGCCAGCATTAAGCGTCAATGCTTATCCGTCGTCCAGAATGTACACTGCCATCGTCGCTGGTGATCGGGGAGCCCGCGGCTTCCGCAGGATACCCCAATCTTGTGGAACCGGGCCCGGCTGCCCCGACCATGATGAAAATCGACGACTTACAGCCGGGCCCAATTGATCGCGATGCCGAGATGAAATGCTCATGAGCGTTCAGGGTTTTGACGCTCCTGCCGCTCGCGGTCCGCTTTGTCGATCGCCTTGATCAGATCGTCGAACGCGCCATCGCTTGGCAGGGGAAAAAGGCGCGAAAAGCTGCCGCCGAGCCGCTGAATGTCATCCTGCGTCAACAATCCAATCGCGACAATGTCGTCACGGGTGTCCATTCAAGACGCCTCCTGAATGTTGACAACGATGCAAAGCGCATCTGGTGCCAAGTCATTGGCCTGCCGTGGCAAAAATCCATGAAGTGCCATTGACCGAGGATTAGTCATGAGGCTCGCCAGCGTTCGAGAGCTGCCTCATATTTCCGGCGTTCCGTTGCGACACGCCGCTCGAGCGAGTCACTGGCTTTTCGCTGCTTTTTGCGCAGGAGATCCATGTCCGCGCGCAATCGCGACAGTTTTTCCTCCAGCAATTTCAGCTCGGCCTTTGCGTCCTTCGCCTGCTGGGCAAGAGCCTCTTCTGCTGCATTCAAGACCTCGCGATTGGGCCTTGGGACGGGAGGAGATGTGCGCTTCTTCGCCTGTCGCCTGCTTTTGCTCGGTGCCTCGCCACGCTGTTCCTTGCGCGCTTTTCGCGGACTAGCTGTGGCAAGAGAGGCAAGATGGTCCGCCTCGCTACCCCGCGGTCGCTTGATGACAGTGCCGGGGTGGGCCATGGGCTCTTGGATAAGGTCGGCCTGAGTGACCTGTTCTGCTGAACCTCGCGCGAAAAGATTGGTGTCCGTGCCCCAGGCTTTCAGCGCAGCCTTCTGGCTGGGTGCCGCGACATAGGCGTCATGGAACCCGATCGGGGTGCGATAAACCTTCAATGCGCGTGCCATTGGAGCTGAACGCGCCTGATCGCATGGGGTGCCATGCCGGCGGCATCATCCATGATAGCGGCGGGGCGTCACGCATGGAAACCTGTCACGACCGCAGCGTTGGACCACGAACAGCGATCAAAGGAGACATTGATGCAACAGGACAGGCAAGGCGGCCGATCGTCGGATGATCCGGCCGAAGGCAGCAACGATACGCCTCCGCCAGAACGGGGATCACCGGAGGATGGCGGCAATCCCGAAAATGGCGAAGCTGAAGAGAAGATCGAGAAGGGTGAAGCAGACGACACCAATCCCCTCGCGCCGCCGGTGAACACACAGGCAGGAAGCTGACGCGGCGGATTCCCAAGACCTGACGCTACCTCCGCCTTATCGGAATGCGTTTAGCTGCTGAGCAAGGGATGTTTCATCCGCAAGTCGTCCATCAGGCCTTCGATCACCGAAATCTCTCGGCCGGTGCCCGTCGGGGTTATCGTCCAGTTGCAATGGGGATGGGTGTCGCGGCTATAGAGGCGGACGGAGCCGAGCACCTTGCGCCAGTGATGCTTGCTGCGGCCATGGTCGCGGACCAGGCGAGCGACGAGCAGGTCGATGATCTTGTCAGACGTCATCTTCGGCTTTCTCTCCGCCGATCCAGCGGCCAGGTAGTTCCAAATAGGCTTCCAGTTCGCGCCAGTGCCGATCCCAGCCCGGCCCCCGGCGATCTTCCGGCACATAGGCCTCAACCATCCGACGAGCGCGGGTGACGGGATTGTCGGGCGGCATGCGCAGGCGATCGAGAATGTGGCGGATATCCTCGCTCATGACCGGCTGATAGCTTGTCGCATGGCCGTGCGCCAGTCACACCGCTGCGGGCTGGCGTGACTGGGCAAAGATCAGCAACATAGGCTTCTGCCGGAAGATCGAAGGGGCCACGCGAGAAACCCGACCTGTCTCACCGCTCAGTCCACAACGTCACCGGACCGATAAGGCCCGAAGGCCGTAAAGGCGCGTCCCGCTTATATGTCGGAGCTGCGGTGAAGGCTATGCGTTCGGCCTCTGGCTGCTTGTCTCCGATCAGGCGGTTTACCCACAGGTTAGCGACTTTCACCTCCAGCTTATTGCTGCCCGATTTGACAAAGGGGCCGATGTCGACGCGGTAGGGCGCGAACCAACTGGTGCCAGCGGGTTTGCCGTTGACGTGAACTTCGGCGAGGTCGCCGACCTTGCCAAGATCGAGCCAGAGCGGATTACCGCGTTTCGCTCCCTTGGGCAGGGTGAAGCGGCTGGTGTAGGTGGCGATGCCGGAGAAATAGCGGACGCCATCCTCCTTCGCTTCGTTGAGCGGCATCAGTTGCGGCATCGGCAGGGTCGCAGGGGCACCGCGGCCGGGCTGGAAGCTCACCTGCCATGGCTGATCGAGTGTCGCGATCTGCTGCGGGGCAGGCGTAGCGATGGATGCGGCTGGGGAAGTTGCAGGCTTGCGGAAGAGGATGAAGAAGGCGTCTTCCGCACCGACATCGAGTGGGATGACGGTTTCCTGTCCCTCGGTGCGGTAGGAGACGGGCTTCGCCGTGCCGTCGATCGCGCGCCAGATTTCGGGCTGGCGGCCAGTCACGCGGAAGCGGGCTTCGATCTTTTCGGCTCGGTTCTGCCGATTGTTGACGAAGTAGAGCTCTCCATCCGGGAGCGTGCGGTGGACGAAGCGGTAATCGCTGTCCGAAGCGCCGCCCGTGACGCGGAAATCGGGGGCGATGCCGATCCGGGCGAGGCCGGCGTCAATATCCTGAGCAGGGGTGATGCGCGGCTTTGCCGTGGTGGTGCCTTTCCATAGGCGATCGACCAAGGCAGCGAATTCGGTGGGATCACCCTTCATCGCAGGATCGCGCTGGGGCGCTTCGCCGATGACGGGAATGCCTGCGTCGGCGATGGCGGCAATGCGGCGCAAGGTCGGAAGGGTCATGACCCGGCTGGACCCGCCAAGATAAAGGGCGCGGTAGCGGGCGCCGCCGGGCGCGACCAGCTGGCCATCCTCGACCTTCAGGACATTGGCGAGGATGTCGGCGTTGACGAAGTCATAGCCATAGCCCTTGGGCAATCCCGCCGGCTCGCTGCTGGCGAACAGGGCGGTGATCGGCGCGTCCTCTCCGTAGAACCAGGCGACATCGGCATGGTCGCGGCCTTGCTGGAGCAGGTAGCTGGAGCGGGCCATGTAATCGACCCATGGACGAGCCATTTCCGCCCAGCTTTCATGCCGGTTGAAATACTGGCCGAAGATCAAGAGGCTGAGACCCGGCACCTTGTCGTCCACGGGCTGGTGAACGGAGGTGTGGACGATCGGCCGGTTGATGCCGTACGCAAATTCCAGGTCGATGATCCGCTTCAGGTCTGAAGGCGCGAAGGCCCATGGCGAAGACATGGACGTCATGGATTCCGCCGCGACGATATTCTGGCCATAGATATGGGCGACTGACGCCGCGCCCTTCATGTCGCCGAGCAAGGTGGGGCGGGGCTTTGAATCCCGGTTCCAGGTCCAGAGCGCGGCCATGGGCACGTCGGCATGGCGGCGCATGGTAAGGTCATCGCCCAGAACTGGGCGCATATCCTCCAGCGCCTCGCCATAGACGATGAGGCCATTTTCATGCGCGACCTTGGCGATGGTGCCATAATGTGCGTCGGCGAGAAGGTCCGCCAGCGTCTGACGGTAGTCATGGAGGAAGGCGTCGCTGCGGGCGGGTGAACCGACGATCGCGCCGGTCAGCGCGGGCAGATAGGGCAGGGGATCATAGCCGCGCCGGGCCGTGAACTCCTCCACCATGCGCGGGGTCCAGTTGGACGGCCCGACCTCTATGCTGTCGGTCAGAAGCGCGCGGATGCCCTTTGCGCCGATCCATCCGGGGCCAACCGCATCGCGATACATGGAAAGATAGGTTTCGATGTAACGACGGACAGCGGCGGAATCATATTTGTCGACTTCAAGGCCCGTAGCTTCTTTGGTGGCCGGATGATTTGTCTTGCCGAGCAGCGAGTAGCCGAGGCGCAGGATGCGCCAGTCGCTGCCCGCCGGGGGAACCCAGTCCAGCGTGCCGTCAGGGCGCAGATGGCTGCTGATGTCGAGGACCTTCGATGGATCGACCGAACCGGCGGTAGAGGAGGATCCGGCGGGGAGGGTGGTATAGTCGCGCACGACGGTGAAGCCAGCCTTGGCCTCGAAACGGTCGAGGCGTGGCTCTGCGGATAGCTGGAGCGAGCCAATGGCGAGCCTTGGTTTCGACGGCTGAACAGAAAAGTCGATGGCTATCGCACCCGGAGCGGCGTCACCCAGCTCATGTCCGCGAGGCGCCTGATTGCGCCGCACGGCGACGCGGAAGCGGCGAGCGGTGACAGCAGGGAAAGCGATGGTTGTGCCTGCTTCGGACATGGGGAAGTCGCCGATCTGGCGCCATTCGCCGCCCTGCTCCGCCTCCAGCGTCGGGTGGTAGAAATAGTCGCCGAATACCGGCTTGGCGTTCGGGATGAAGAGGTTGGCGGCTCGGACCGTGACGGGCTTGCCATAGTCGAGGATGAGCGTTCCGGGCTGATCGACGGTGCCGGTGGCTATGTCGGCGGTGGTGTTGAGATCGCCATCGTCGAGTGCGGCGGCATCGATGACCGTGCCGTCACCCAGCTGCATTTGCGGGCGCGGCAGGCTGGCGGGCTTTGCCGGATAGGCGAGCAGACGGACGTCCCGATAGAGCGGGTCGAGCTTTTTCGAACCGCCAGAACCTCCGAAGGTAGGGGCCAGAGGTGCGTTCTGGAAAGGGCCGACCGTGGCGGGGGGCTGGGGCAGTGTGCCGGTCACGCGGCGGCCGCCCCGGACTGTGGTTTCCGCCCAGACGAGCTTTTTCATCGCGTCTTCGGGTTTGACCCAAGGACCGCCGGTTTCGCTCCAGCCCGGGGAAGAGGCGATGGCAAATTCCAGGCCCTTGGCATCCGCAGTACGCACGGCGTGGGCGAAAGCCTCCTTCCACAGCGGCGTCATATAGGGGAGCCGCTGCGGCACGATCTGCGGCGTCGCGAGATTGGCGTCGAAATTCTGGACGCCGCCGATCCCCATCCGCGCCATCCAGTCGAGATCCTTTTCGATCCCGTCCTTCGTCACATTGCCATTCATCCAGTGCCACCAAACGCGCGGCCTGGCGCTTTGTGGCGGGTTCTGGAAGCCGTCGGCGAGGTCGTCGGCGAGAAGCGGGCTGGCGAAGGCGGTGCAGGCGAGCAGCAGCGCAAGGCGAAGGGTGCGGGTTTTCATGGCGATGTTCCTTGGATCAGCGGGCAGGTGCGGCGGCGGGGGTCAGCCAGCCATGCATTCGCAGCCATTCGGCAAATTGTGGCAGAAGCCCGGTGCTCGTGGTGCCTGGGCGGCCCGCGCCGAACCCGTGATCGCCCCGCTCATAGGCGTGCAGTTCGACCGGCCGGCGCGCGTTGCGCCACGCGTCGGCGATGGCGAAGCCCTGCTTTTTGAACAGGCTGTCGTCCATGGCGATGG
The DNA here is from genome assembly GCA_023433445.1 of Pseudomonadota bacterium. Classification (GTDB taxonomy): domain Bacteria; phylum Pseudomonadota; class Alphaproteobacteria; order Sphingomonadales; family Sphingomonadaceae; genus Sphingobium. Next base: position 21,854 of record JAEZCS010000227.1, read on the forward strand.
CGGCGAACATCGGCGGAGCGTCGGCGGGAACCGTGACGGCGGTCATGGGGCCGTAGATGTAGCCGATGAAGGCGGGGCGCGCGTCGCCTTCTCCCTCCAGCGCGGCGCTGAGCGCCGTCATGGCTCCGGCGGAAAAGCCGATCATGCCGAGGCGGGCGGGATCGACGCGAAATTCCTTGGCGCGGCTGCGGATCATTGCGAGCGACGTCAACGCATCCTGCGTGGCGCGAGGTTCCTTGATCCCTTCCCTCGCACCTGGCTTGGTCGCTTGAGCCATGCGCTGACCCATGAATTTTGTGTACGCCTTTGGATCGCGCGGCGATTCGTTGAGGCGATATTTAAGGACGAAGGCGGCGATGCCTTGACTGGCGAGCCAGCGGGCTATCTCTTCCCCTTCGCTGACCATGGAAAGCTGAAGGAATGCGCCGCCGGGCGCGACCACGACCCCCGCACCTGTCGCTTTAGCCGGGTCGGGCAGATAGGGCGTGATGGTTGGGCGCGTGACATTGCGGACGATGTCATTTTCCATCTTCAGCGGACCATAATGGATGCTGTAATGCTCCCATTGTTCCTTGTCGGCATCCTTGGCGGCGGGATAGAGTGGGATTTCGGCGAGCTTTGGCTTGGCGATCGGCGTGAGCTGCATTTGAGCGGCGGCGGGGGAAGCTATCGCCAGGGCGAGGGTGGTCAGGGCCAAACGCTTCATCGAATGGGTCTCCTCTCTCTTATATTTCAAATCGTATGGGCGCGTTCGATTGCACCTTAGACGTTCGCGATCGGTTTGGGAATGCGAACAAAGGAGGGGCGAGCGATGGGCCTGTCTGGCGCGGAAAAGCTATCCCCTGGCCCCTATATTGCGGACGAGTTTCTTATCCAGATTATCTGAACGGCTGTTGGGGAGAGCACCAGGGAACGGTGGCGCAGTTCGCATCGTTGAAAATCGGAAGGTTCAATGAAGGGAGGACAGGATGAGTGGCGATGCGGACAGCGGCGGGCCAGCTGAAACCTTGTCCCCCGCTTTGCCGAATGAAACCGAAGAGGCCGCGGAGGCTTTGCTCAAGCTATGTTGCGACGCTGACTTGAAGATCGCAACGGCGGAAAGCTGCACAGGCGGGCTGCTTGCGTCCCTGCTGACCGATGTGGAAGGCGCGAGCCATGCATTTGAGCGCGGCTTCGTCGTATATAGCGAGGACGCCAAGTGCGAGCTGCTGGGCATAGCGCGGGAAAAGATCGATTCTTGCGGCGCCGTAAGCCGAGATGTCGCAATCGCCATGGCAGAAGGCGCGATAGCCAAATCCAATGCTGACATTGCGTTGGCGGTGACGGGTTATGCGGGCTCCGCTCCTCCGGGAGATGAACCGGGGCTGGTGCATTTCGGATGTGCCCGGCGCGGCGGAGAGACGCGGCATCGGGAGGAGCATTTCGGTGACTTGGGACGCGGGCCGATTCGGCTGGAGACGATCGCGGTTGCTTTGGACATGATGAGGGAGGCGGTGCATGGGGGCTGAACGGTTCGAAGCGATTGAAAGCCATGGCCTGGTACGGCTGGCTGCTGCCACCCCTGAAGCGAGCGTTGCCGATGTCGGCGCCAATGCAGCGGCGATCAGGCGGCTGGCGCTTGAGGCGGCTGGGAAGGGAGCGGATATCATCCTGTTCCCCGAGCTGTCCCTGTCCTCCTACGCCATTGATGACCTGCATTTGCAGGACGCGCTGCTCGACAGGGTGGAGGCGGAGATCGGGGGGCTGATCGAGGCAAGCGCCGACCTGCCGGTCTTGCTGGTCGGCGCACCGGTTCGGCGAGCCGGGCGGCTATATAATGTGGCGCTGGTCATTGCCGGGGGAAAGCTGCTGGGGG
>JAEZCS010000231.1 GCA_023433445.1 Pseudomonadota bacterium
GGCGAAGGCGGAAGGCAAGCGCATCCTGTTCGAAGGCGCGCAGGGCACGCTGCTCGACATCGACCACGGCACCTATCCCTTCGTCACCTCGTCCAACACGGTCGCGGGCACGGCGGCAAGCGGCACCGGCCATGGCCCCAATGGCGCGGGCTTCGTCCTCGCCATCGTCAAGGCCTACACCACCCGGGTCGGCTCCGGTCCCTTCCCGACCGAGCAGGAAAATGACGTCGGCCAGCGCCTTGGCGAACGCGGCCACGAATTCGGCACGGTCACCGGCCGCAAGCGCCGCTGCGGCTGGTTCGACGCCGTGCTGGTGCGCCAGTCGGTTGCCGTTTCGGGCGTCACCGGCATTGCGCTGACCAAGCTCGACGTTCTCGATGGCTTCGACACGCTCAAGATCTGCGTCGGCTATAAGATCGGCGACCAGACCTTCGACTATCTCCCCGCCCATGCGCAGGACCAGGCGAAGGCGGAGCCGATCTACGAGGATATCGAAGGTTGGCAGGACACAACGGCGGGCGCGCGCAGCTGGGCCGACCTCCCGGCCCAGGCGATCAAATATATCCGCCGCATCGAGGAACTGATCGGTTGCCCCGTCACGCTCGTATCCACCAGCCCCGAGCGTGAGGACACCATCCTCGTGCGCGATCCTTTCGCGGACTAAGTAGCATGGCAGGCGATCGCTTCGAACGGCACAAGCAGCCCTGGACGGCCGACGAGCTGCAAAAGCTCCATACGCTGGCGAAGAAGGGCAGGGCGCGGAAGGCGATCGCCAAGGCCCTGACGCGCAGCGACGAGTCGGTAAAAGCTCGCGCCAAGCAGGACGGCCTCTCCATCGCCAAGCTGCGTTAAGGCCGCCAACGGAACAAGACGCACCTGCTCCTTCTCCCGCTGTCGGGAGAAGGATACGCAGCCTTGCAGCGTGCTGGCTAGGCGAAGTTCGATGAGGGTGGCCCGCTAGCCCTCACCCTCCCACCGCTGCCGAAGGCCATCTGCAAACCCTGGACGCAGCCTCCACCGTCTGCGACAATGGCCGCATGTCCCTCAACATCCTCGTCCTCTACGGCTCCTACCGCCGCGGCCGCATGGGCATCCGCCTTGCCGACTATATCATCAACGGATTCCAGCAACTCGGCCACAAAGCGGAACTGATCGACGCCATGCACGCCGGTCTCCCCATGCTCGACCAGCGCTACAGCGACTATCCGCCCGGCGAAGCGCCCGCTGCCATGGCCGGGCTCGCCGACCGCCTCACTGCCGCCGACGCGTTCGTCTTCGTCGCGGGCGAATATAATCGCGGCGTCCAACCGGGCCTCAAGAACCTCGTCGATCATTATCTCAAGGAGTTCGACAAGCGCCCGGCAGGCATCGCCAGCTATTCGGCTGGCCGCTATGCCGGGGTGAACAGCCACGCTGCATGGACGGTGACGCTCTCCGCCATGGGCATGGCGGTCATTCCCGAACGCCTGAGCGTCGGCCAGATCGGCCAGACGATCGACGAGCAGGGCCAGCCTCAGGGCGACGGTGGCGCGGCGCTGGACCGTGGCTTCTCCAACTTTGCCCACAACCTCATCTGGTGGGCAGAGGCGGCAAAGGCTGCTCGCTGACCGGCTCTTCCGGTTCGCCTGCTGCTATGACGGCTGCGGCGACCAGATCGCCGGTCACGTTCAGCGTGGTGCGGCACATGTCGAGCAAGCGGTCGACGCCCAATACCAACGCGATGCCCTCGGGCGGCACACCCACCATGCCCAGGATCAACGCGATCACGGGCAGCGATCCGGCTGGCACGCCCGCCGTCCCGACACCGCCCAAAATGCACACCAGCATGACCATCAATTGTTGCGTCCAATCCAGTTCGACACCGAAGAACTGGGCCAGGAACAAGACGGTAATCCCCTCGAACATGGCGGTGCCATTCTGGTTCGCCGTCGCACCGATCGTCAGCACGAACCGCGCGACGCGGCGAGGAAGGCGCAGCCGTTCTTCAGCCACCCTTAATGCGGTGGGCAGCGTCGCGTTGGACGATGCGGTGGCAAAGGCCATGACGATCGCCTCTTGTGCCCCTGCGAAGAATGCGATCGGCGATCGCCGTGCGAAAATGACGAGCAACAGCGAGTAGACGACCACCATCTGAAACAACAGCGCCAGAACGACGACGCCGACATAGGCGGACAGCCGCTCCAGCAATTCCCATCCAAACTGCGCTGCCAGGTTGAACATGAAACATGTGATGGCGATCGGGGCCAACCGAATGACCAGTCCCATAAGCCGCATGGTGACTTCGAACAGCCCCTCCATCGCCGTCAGCAGCAGACGGCTCTGTTCCGTTCGGACCAGCATCAGCCCGATGCCGAAGAAAAGGGCAAAGACCATCACCGCCAATATGTCGTTGTTGGCCATTGCCTTGATGATGTTGTCTGGGACCATCGCGATCAGAGCGTCCACCCCCTGGGGCGCGTCGCCGCCCCGCGCCAGGATCGCACTGGCGCCAGGACCGGCATTGTCCAGCATCGCTCGCGCCTGAACCGGATCGACCCCGTCTCCCGGACGCAGGATGTTGACGGCGGCCAGGCTGATGATGACGGCAATGCTGGATACCAGCAGCGTGTAGACCAGAGTTTTAACCCCTACCCGCCGCAGGGTGCGCATCTCGCCCATCTCCGCGATGCCGACGATCAGCGCTGACACCAACAGCGGGATCACCAGCATGAACAACAGTCGCAGGAATAATTGCCCGACTGGCCCAGTGACATAGGTTGTGACTTGATCGACCCAGGCTGCTTCAGGCGCGTTGGAGTGGACGATCAGCCCCAGGATCAGCCCAATCAGGAATCCGGCCAGCATCTGCCACTGAAGTGACAGCGCTCTTCGGCCGGCCATCGTCATATCGTGCTCGCCAGGATGTGCATGCACGAAGAACCGTTGGCGCAGCGTAATGTTGCAGGCTGCGCCGCTCTCCCACGATGTGGCGGGCAAGAGGGTGGCCTGGTGCGATGGGTCAGGGATGAAGCTCCTTGCAGTTCATCGCCTATGATCCTCCTCCACCATGTCCGACGCCAACTCCAGCCCGGCGCGACCGTGCGATGGTGTATGCGCTGGCGCCTTGGGATGCGGAACATAGTCCGGCTCCTCGACTTCCAGCATGCCTTCCCATTTGGTGATGACGGACGTCGCGATGGCGTTGCCCAGCACGTTCGTCGCTGTCCGGCCCATGTCCATGAAATGATCCACCGCCAGGATGAAGGCGATCCCCTCGACCGGAAGGTCGAACTGCCCCAGCGTGGCTGCGACGACGACCAGCGAGGCGCGCGGGACCGCCGCGATGCCCTTGCTGGTCACCATCAACACCAGCAGGATGGTGATCTGCGTCGCGATCGGCAGGTCGATGCCATAGGCTTGCGCGATGAAGATCGTAGCGAAGGTCGAATACATCATCGACCCGTCGAGGTTGAACGAATAGCCGAGCGGGAGGACGAAGCTGTAGATGCGGCGCGGCACGCCAAAGCGGTCCAGCTGCTCCAGCATCTTGGGATAGGCCGCTTCGGACGATGCCGTGGAAAAGGCGATCAGCAGCGGCTCGCGTACATATTTCAGCAGCTTGCCCATCCGCCGCCCGAGGAACAGCGCGCCGGCGCAGCACAGCAATATCCACAGGGCAAGGAGCGACAGGTAGAACTCACCCACCAACTCGCCGAAGGTCTTGAGCACGCCCAGCCCTTCGGTCGTGATCGCCGACGCCAGCGCCCCGAACACGGCGAAGGGCGCCACCCGCATGACATAGCCGGTGACCTGCAGCATCAGCTCGACCATCGCCTCGATCACCGTCACGATGGGCTTGCCCTTCTCCCCGATCGCCGTCAGCGCAACGCCGACGAACAGCGAGAAGACGACGATCTGCAGGATCGAATTTTCCGCCATTGCCCCGACCATGGAGGTCGGGAAGACGTGCAGGACGAAATCCCTGAAATTGAGCGCTTCGGTGTTGACGCCGGACTCAGCGCCCGAGCGCACAAGGTTCAGCCCCTCGCCCGGCGCGAAGAAATTGACGAAGACAAGGCCCAGCGTCAGCGAAATCAGGCTCGCGATGATGAACCAGGCGAGGGCGCGTCCGCCGATCCGCCCCAGCGCCGCGCTGTCTCCCATATGGGCGATGCCAGCGACCAGCGTGGAAAACACCAGCGGCGCGATGATCATTTTGATCAGGTGCAGGAATATGTCGGCCAGCAGGTGGAAATAACCCGCGACGTCCTTCGCCAATGCCTTGTCGCCACCGACCCACAGATTGGCGACAAAGCCAGTCACTACTCCCAGGAACATGCCGGCAAGGATGAAGGCCGTCAGTTTATTCCGCATGCATTCCCTCTTCGCCGTGCTGGCCGCACATCTAGCAAGCACCCGCCCGGACGCCTAACCTTTTGAACGAACGGCGACCCGCTTTCCTCGCCCAATGCAGGACCCATCCACTCCACGATCCGGCGGGGAAGGAAGGGTGGCGGCTTCAGGGATAAAGCAGTCCTTCGCTCCACCCCTGTCCATCGCGGACGAACAGACGCCGCTCGTGCAGGCGATGTTCGCGGTCCTGCCAGAATTCGATACGCTCCGGCACCACGCGGAAACCCGACCAGTGCGGCGGGCGGGGCACGGGTCTGCCCTCGAACCGGGCAAGCGCATCGGCATAGCGGCTCATGAAGACATCACGGGAAGGCAGGGGGCGTGACTGGTCCGAAGCCCAGGCGCCTAGTTGGCTATCGCGGCTGCGCGTCGCGAAATAGGCATCGGCGGTGGCGTCGTCCACGGTTTCCACCGGCCCTTCGATGCGGATTTGCCGCCGCAGGCTTTTCCAGTGGAACAGCAGCGCCGCATGCGGATTGGCCAGCAAATCGTCAGCCTTGCGCCCTTCGAAATTGGTGTAGAAGACAAAGCCGTCCGGCCCATGCCCTTTCAGCAGCACCATCCGCACCGAAGGTCGCCCGCGCGCGTCGGCTGTGGCCAGCGACATCGCGTTGCTGTCGTTGATCTCGCTCTGGCGCGCTTCGCCATACCATTGGTCGAACAGGGTGAATGGGTCGGTCATGCCGGTGGTCTAAGCCTCGATTCGGCCGATGTCGATGGTCGCGCCGCTTGAACGATCGTGACAGTTTCGCCACATATGCAGCAAATCGGTTTTCATGAACAAGGATAGACACTCGGCAATGGCGGATCCCTACTCCACACTTGGCGTCGCGCGCGGCGCGAGCGAGGCAGAGATCAAGTCGGCCTACCGCAAGCTCGCCAAGGAGCTTCACCCTGACCGGAACCAGGACAATCCCAAGGCGGCGGAGAAGTTCTCGGCCGTCACCGGCGCCTATGACCTGTTGTCCGACAAGGACAAGCGCGCCCGTTTCGACCGCGGCGAAATCGACGGCGACGGCAATCCGACTGCGCCCTTCGGCTTTGGCGGCAATGGCGGCGGCTTTCGCGGCCGTCCCGGAGCAGGCGGAGGCTTCGAGTTTAACGAGGGCGGTGACTTCGGCGATATCTTCGAAGGATTGTTCGGCGGTGGTGGCGCTCGCCAGCGCGGCGGCGGCTTTGGCGGCTTCGGCAGGGGCGCTCCTCCGCAAAAAGGCGCGAACGTCTCTTACCGGCTGGCCGTCGCCTTCGTCGATGCCGCCACGCTCGCCCCGCAGCGCATCACCCTGCAGGATGGCAAGACCATCGACTTGAAGCTCCCCGCGGGCGTCGAAAGCGGGACGCAGATGCGCTTGTCGGGCAAGGGGCAGGCAGGGCCGGCCGGGGCAGGGGACGCGATCGTTACGATCGAAATCAAACCGCACCCGTTCTTCACGCGCGATGGCGACAATGTTCTTCTCGATCTCCCCATATCGCTCGACGAAGCGGTGAAGGGCGGCAAGGTGAAGGTGCCGACCGTCGATGGCCCGGTGATGCTCGGCATCCCTGCGGGCACGACGTCGGGCAAGACTCTGCGCCTGCGCGGCAAGGGCTTCACGCACAAGGGTGGTGAGCGGGGCGACCAGCTCGTCCGTCTGCTCATCGACTTGCCTGGCGACGATGCGGCCCTCAAATCCTTCGTCGAGGGTTGGCAGGACGGGCGGGCCGTTCGCGCCCATCTGGGCGTCTAGGGCGTTAGGGGAGGGATGCCGCAGCCTTCACCCTATTCGCCTGAATCCCGCCGTCAAAAGCTTGCTCACGGCGCCCGCGCTCGCTTCGACCGCGGCATGGCAATGTTTCGCGCCGGCAGCCACGCCTTCGAAATCATGAAGCGCGTGGCCGTAGGCACCTATAGTGATGGCTTCATCCATGCGGGCAACCTAGCCTATCTGTCGCTGATGACGCTGTATCCCTTCTTCATCGTGGCGGCGGCGGTGGCCAGCATCTTTGGCCGGTCGCAGGACGGGCTGGCGGCGGTCGGCGCATTTCTCGAAACCGTGCCGCCTGGCGTTGCAAACGTCGTGAGGCAGCCGATCATCGATGTCATCAACGCCCGCACCGGCCCGTTGCTCTGGCTTGGCGGTCTTGTCGGCCTCTGGACGGTCGGCAGCCTCATTGAAACGATCCGGGACATTCTTCGCCGCGCCTATGGCACCAGGAGCACGCGACCCTTCTGGCACTATCGCCTGACCGCGATCGGGATAACGCTGATCAGTGTCTTCGCGGTGATGTTCGCCTTCTCGCTTCAGATCATCATCACCGCCATCGACCAGTTCCTGCGCCAGATCCTGCCCTTTGCCGACGAGGCGATCCAGATCGTCAGCCTGACCCGCCTGCTTCCGATGCTGATCCTCTGCATTGCCCTCTACTACCTCTATTTCTCGCTGACGCCGAGCGCCTACAAGGACAAGCGCTTCCCGAAATGGCCTGGTGCGGTAGCCACGGCATTGTGGTGGTATGGCGTCACCATGCTGCTGCCACCCACGCTCTCGCTGCTTGGCGGCTATGATCGCACCTATGGCAGCTTGGCCGGCGTGATGATTACGCTGATTTTTTTCTTCCTCGTCGGCCTTGGCGTGGTAATTGGCGCGGAACTCAATGCGGCGCTTGCTGAATTTCCCGAAGAGGAACTGGAGCAAGCCACCGCAGACAGCAAAGGGAACGGGACATCAGAATGACTGGCTTGATGGCGGGGAAGCGGGGTCTGATCATGGGCCTCGCTAATGACAAGTCGCTTGCATGGGGCATTTCCAAGGCGTTGCGCGCACAGGGGGCAGAGCTTGCCTTTTCCTACCAGGGCGATGCGCTGGCAAAGCGCGTGCGCCCGCTTGCGCAGGAGCTGGGATCGGACTTCCTGCTCGATTGCGACGTCTCGGACATGGCAAAGCTCGACACCGCCTTCGACGAAGTGAAGGCGCGCTGGGGCAAGCTCGATTTCGTCGTGCATGCGATAGGCTTTTCCGACAAGAACGAACTGCGCGGCAAATATGTCGATACCAGCCTCGAAAACTTCCTGATGACCATGAACATCTCGGCCTACAGCTTCGTCGCCGTCGCCCGGCGCGCGCGCGAACTGATGGCGGAAGGCGGCAGTCTGCTGACCCTGTCCTACTATGGCGCGGAAAAGGTCATCCCTCACTATAACGTCATGGGCGTTGCCAAGGCGGCGCTGGAAACCAGCGTCAAATATCTGGCGATGGACCTTGGCCCGGAAAATATTCGCGTCAACGCCATCTCGGCGGGGCCCATCAAGACGCTGGCCGCCAGCGGCATCGGCGATTTCCGCTACATCATGAAGTGGAATGAACTGAACAGCCCGCTCCGCCGCAACGTGACGATCGAAGATGTGGGGGGCGCGGCGCTCTACCTTCTGTCCGATCTCGCATCGGGCGTTACGGGTGAAATCCACCATGTGGACGCGGGCTATAACGTCGTCGGCATGAAGGCAGAAGACGCCCCCGACATCGCGCTCGACAAGGGCTGATCCGCGCGTCAAAGGGCAGGGCATGAGCTTTAACACATTCGGCCGGGTCTTCCGCTTTTCCACCTGGGGTGAAAGCCACGGCCCAGCCATCGGCGCCTTGGTGGACGGTTGTCCTCCCGGCTTGCCGTTGAGCGAAGCCGACATTCAGCCCTTCCTCGACAAGCGCAAGCCCGGCACGTCCAAGTTCACCACCCAGCGGCGGGAGCCTGACGAGGTGCGTATCCTGTCGGGCGTGTTCGAAGGCCGCACTACCGGTACGCCGATCAGCCTGATGATCGGAAATACCGATCAGCGGTCCAAGGATTATTCGGATGTCGCCAAGGCTTATCGCCCCGGCCACGCCGACTATGCCTATGACGCCAAATACGGCTTTCGCGACTATCGCGGCGGTGGCCGTTCGTCGGCACGGGAAACCGCGTCCCGCGTCGCGGCCGGCGCTGTCGCCCGCCTGGTCCTGCCGGAGGTCGACATCTTCGCCTATGTCAGCGAAATCGGCGGAGACGCGATCGACTTTGCCCGGTTCGATGCTGCGGAAATCGGCAACAACCCCTTCTTCTGCCCTGATCCGCAAGCGGCCCAGCGGTGGGAGCAGATGGTGGATGACGCGCGCAAGGACGGTTCATCCCTGGGCGCGGTTGTCGAATGCGTCGCTTCTGGCCTGCCTGCAGGTTGGGGCGCGCCGCTTTATGCAAAGCTCGACAGCGAATTGGCCGCCGCGATGATGAGCATCAATGCGGTGAAGGGTGTCGAAATCGGCGACGGCTTCGCTGCGGCCCGACTGCGGGGCGAGCAAAATGCCGATCCCATGCGGCCGGGCGAAGATGGCCCAGTCTTCCTCGCCAACCACGCAGGCGGGATTGCCGGAGGCATCTCGACTGGCCAGCCCGTCAAGATACGCGTCGCCTTCAAGCCGACCAGCTCGATCCTCATTCCAGTGGAAACCATCACGCGTGAGGGCGAGGCGTCGGACATCATCACGAAGGGCCGCCATGATCCATGCGTCGGCATTCGCGGCGTTCCCGTGGTGGAAGCGATGATGGCGCTTGTGCTGGCCGATCAGAAGCTGCTCCACCGCGCGCAATGTGGCGGCTCCTAACCGGCTGACCCGAGCGGATTTCCCGTTGAAAGCTATCTTAGCGCGAGACGACTCAGCAAATCTGCGTTAATATCGCAGGCATCGATCGCCCGCGGGAGGGCGAGCGGCAGTGCGTAAGCCTGGGGAGCGTCACCATGCTAAGCATGGCCTGACGGTCAAAGCGTCCCCTCAAGCCGCGAACACGGGCCAGCCATGAATGTGGCTGGCCCATTTCGTATCTCCGCCATGCCAGTAACCACGGCGTATCGAGCGACATCTGGAGCATCGTGCGGAAAAGTGGGAACGGGTTTTCCGCTGAAAAACGATGCGAAAAAAACCAGAGCCCGCGAACTGCGTCCGATTGCACGCAGCGTGCTCTAACATCAATTCAGCTTTCCAAGCCGATGGCCACGCCAGTCAGGTTGGCACGTCTGACTGCAATAAGGAGCGCCAACGGTCTTCTCACCCCTTATCGTCATGCCAGCGACGGCTGGCATCTCGGGCCCTTTCACTTGGCGCTGCCTGGCTTACCGCAGCCCCCACCTTCAACCCAGACCAATATATGCTCGCTGGCCCTGTTGCCCCACCCCTCGTCCCGCCATCATGGCGTCACCAGCCAGGATACTCTTCATGACCAGCCTCCCGTTTACCCAGGTCGACGCCTTCGCCGACGCCCCGTTCACCGGCAATCCTGCCGCCGTGATACCGCTCGGCCGCTGGCTCGACGATGCCACGCTCCAGGCGATCGCGGCTGAAAACAATTTGTCGGAAACTGCCTTCACCGTTCCTTCGCCCGATGATGCTGAAGCCGACTATGCGTTGCGCTGGTTCACGCCCACGGTCGAGGTAAAGCTTTGCGGCCATGCCACCCTCGCGAGCGGCCATGTGCTGATGGGCAGTCGCACCGCGCTTCGTTTCCGCACCCGGCATGCAGGCGTCCTCACGGTCGCGAGGGACCGCGATGGTTACGCTCTTTCCCTGCCTGCCTGGCATATGGAGCGGCGAGCTTTGCCTGAACTCGCAGCCGGTCTGGGCGGTTCACCTCTCGAATCATACTGGCGGGACGGTGGTTGCAGCCTGTTTTTATTCCCCGACGCGGCGGCCATTCGAACGCTCCAGCCCGACTATGCCGCGTTGAAGGCGCTCGGCAACATCATGCTCATCGCGACAGCCCCAGGCGAGGACAGCGACATCATCAGCCGCGTCTTCGTGCCCGGCGGCGGCGTGGATGAAGACCCTGTGACAGGTTCCGCGCACTGCCTGCTCACGCCCTTCTGGGCTTCCCGGCTCGCCAGGGCGAAGCTGAGCGCCGTCCAGGCCTCAGCGCGCGGCGGCCGGCTGACCTGCCGACTGGAGGGCGACCGCGTCACCCTGACCGGATCCTGCCGCACCGTTATCGAGGGGCAATTTCTTCTGTAAGATGGCGGTTCATCGCCCTGGCCGCAGGAAAAAGTAGCCTTCCGCTCAGGCTTCGTCGTCGATCATCGCTATGATGGGAAAGATATGCCGCACCTTGCTGCGGTGGATCGAGGCGGTCACCCGATCCTTATATTGCGTCAAACCGATCAGGTTGCGGTCGCGGGCGCTCAGCTTGCCTATCGTCCACAAGGACCGCTCGTCTTCGTCGCGCAACTGAACGATCACATCGGTATCGATCGACGCAGGCTTGATCCTGTCCAATATTACTCGCTCGCCCGCCCGAAAGCGTGGCTCCATGGCCTCGCTGGGAATATAAATGGCGAAATACCGGCTGGCGTCCCCGCGGCCGAACGGAGCGGGCATGTAGGCCGCTGGCTGCGTAAAATCACCTTCCCAAATTTCCAGGTCGTTTTCGACCGAAATACTTTCTTCGTCGGGAAAGAGCAGCGATGCGGCATAGACTGGTATCAACCGGTCGCCAGGCATCGCGAAGGGCGTGGGGCGCTCCTTCACCATATGGGTGTAGGTTGGCGACTGAGGCGCACTGCCTCGCGCTTCGCACATGGCAAACGGTTCGGGAAATGCGTCCTTGAGCTTGGAGATGCTCCGAGCGGACAGCGAATAGCCGACCGATGGCGTGGGATAGATGCGCGTGAGCGTCGATGGTGACAATCCCGATCGCCGCGCGACTTCAGTTGCGGACAGGCCGGTTTCCTCGATCAGGCAACTGATGAGGCCGCGCGCTTTTTGCTGATCCCATTCATAATCAAAAGGCATTTTTTTCAGCGCCTGCTCAGACCACCCCGACGTGGCCGCTTCGATAGAAATCAGGGCCGGGCATTCGCCCGACCCGCTATCGTCTGATTTTAGAGGCCTTCCCATTTCCGCTGCAAATCCGCTCAATGCATATTTAACATATATAAAATTTGCGCACATCAATATCCAGAGGCCTCGTCCAAATCCCTCCATTCCCGGTCAAAAACTGAAAAGATGCGCAGCCATTTGCGTCAACATTTGCGCTACCGCAAAAAGCCGTTGCGGTTGCTGTGGTTTGCGCTTAGGACGTTTGCGCAAGTTGCGCACACGCATGTCGGGTGCGGCTGGTGACGTGCAGGGGGTGAAGGGGTTTCACCGCGCATAGATGCGAAAGGGCCGGGCTGGCGTCGCTCCGGGCCTTCGCCCCTGCGCCTCCTGGCTTCGCAGATTTGCACGATGACTAGGGGAAAGACGAATGAGAACTAACTCGAAACTGCATCGGATGCTGCTTCTGTCAGCCTCGATGCCAGCGATGGCGCTGCTCGCCAACGCCAGCGGAGCCTCTGCGGCTCCTGCTGCTGTGAAACTGCCCACGGGCCCCAACACGGCGGCTGCAGTGAACGCCGACATTGACGCTGCGATCACGACGCCTGCTAATCCCGATCTTACCGTCACGATCGCCGCAGGCGCGAATGTCACGGGCGGCGCGGTCGGCTATGATTTCGTCGCGGGCGGCTATGCGGCTGGCGAAGGCGACGGTGCGGTTTCACTGACCAATGACGGTCGGGTGACCGGCATTGCCTTCGGTGGCGTCGGCAGCACGGCTGGGGCCAACAGCTTCACAGCCACGAACAATGGCGAAGTCGCAGGCAGCATCAGCGCAGACGGCTTCGGCGGCGCCGCTTCGATCACCAACAATGGCGTCGTAGACGGCAACGTCGTCGGTTCGGCCTTCGGTGACGTGGCGCTCGTTAACGGCGCAGCAGGCGAAGTCGCCGGCAGCATGCTCGGCGTAGCCCTTGATGCCGCCAATGTTTCAGTCACGAACAACGGTTCAGTCGACGGCGATCTCGTCGGCGTGGCGACAACCGGCGCGGTATCCTTGGCGAACGGCGGCTCGGTCGGCGGCGGTGCTTTTGCTCTCACGACCGATGGCGCAATCTCGATCACCAATGACGCTGCTGGCCGCATCAGCGGTGACATCGACGCAGCTTCGGACACCGGCGCGATCACTATCGTGAACAACGGTCAGGTTCTCGGCCAGACCACCGCTACGAGCGGCGGCATGGTTTCGACCAGCACCGGTCCCACGACGACGGTCTCCGGCACCACTACGACGACCCAGTCCAGCAGCTCGAGTGAGAGCGTCGGCGGCGACATCGACGGCACCTATGCCGGCATCAACGGCTCGCTGAACTTCGGCACCGGCAATGACGGCAGCGTCGTTCAGAACACCGTTGGCAACAGCACCGCCACCGTCAGCGGCAGCGTCTACGGCAATGTGTCCTCCACGGCGCAGGGCTTTTCGTCGGCCAGCAGCAGCACAACCGTTGACACCGACTCGCGCGACGCCGCAGGCACCGGCGCTGTCGTCAGCAGCAGCACCTCCTCGTCCCAGTCGGCAACGACCGGCGGCACGAGCACGGTCAACATCAGCGGCACGGTCGCTCCTGGGGATTCCGGTCTTTCCGGTTCGGTGAACTCGAACGGCTTTGCTGGCAGCGCAGTCAACCTCAATGGCGGGCAAGTCGCGGGCAACGTAAGCTCCACAAGCCAGGGCTTTGCCAGCGAAGGCTCATTCGCGACGGTTCAGACCGACAACTATGACGCGGGCGTCTTCCAAGGCTTCACCAACACCCTGGATAGCCAGTCCAGCAGCGAACAGACCGGCGGCGCCGCTTCCGTGTCACTTGCTGGAAACAGCAATGTCGGCGGTTCGGTAAATGTCTTTGGCGGATCCGCTCTGGCGGACATCGGCGCAAACTCGTCGGTCGAAGGCAGCGTCTCCGTCAACAGCGCGTTGTCGCCTGCCTCCGCCTCGGCGTTCTCGTCTGTTCGTGTGCAAGACGCAGCAGGCGACGGCTCGCTTGTTGACACTTCGTCCTTCACGACGGGTGCACCCGCTGCGGCAGGTAATGCCACGCTTAACAATGCAGGGCGGATCGAAGGCTATGCCGAAGCTTTCGCGAGCTTTGGCGACGCAACCGTCAACATCACCGGCTCGGTGGGCGAATCGGTAGGCGCTCTTGCCGGTGCCAGCCTGATCAGCAGCGAGACGGTTGACGAATATACTGTCGCTGGCGGCGTTCCCACGCGGAACAGCCGCACGGAAACTGTCAGCTTCTCCTCCGCAGGCGGTCAGGCGTCGGTAGTCGTGGATGCTCCTTCGCAGCGTGGCGTACCCAGCGTTGCTGGCGATGTCGTCGCTTCGGGCCAAGGCGGCGCGTCGATCACCATCGGCGAAGGCGGCGTGATCGGGGATGGAAGCTTCGCAAGCGGCAACCTGTCCGCGAGCAGCGTCGGCCTCGATGGCAGCCAGGAAGTTGTCACCACCTATGCAGCGGACGGCTTCACCCCCGTTAGCGTAGCGACGACACTCACGGCTCAGCCCGTCGGCGGCGCGGCTTCGGTCACGAACAACGGCACCGTCCTCGGCGATGTCGATGTTGAAGGTCTGGCCTCGGCCTCGCTCGTCAACACTGGCTCGCTCGGCACACCCGGCTCGGGTAATGCGTTCAGCGTCTCCGCGTTGGGCGCTAGCGGCACGGCCACGATCACCGACACCAACCCGACGATCCCCGGCACGCGTACCATCGCCGCTACCGTCACAGCGGCCCCGGTCGGCGGCAACGCCAGCTTCACCAACAGCGGCATCGCCTTTGGCGACGTGGCGCTGCAAGGTGTCACCGGCGCTGTCACGAACAATGGCATCCTGACCGGCACGACAACGCTCGGCGGTTCTGTGTTCAGCGGCACGGCTAACCTGGACGCCACGATCAACACGACCGACGTCACTGTCACGGCTGCCCCGGCGGCTCAGACCTACACGGTTGACCAGAACGGCGTGTCTGGCGGCTTCGCTGTCACTGGCGCAGTGTCGACGCAGGACGATGTCACTTCTGCTCTGACGTCGCTGGTTTCCGGCGCAAGCGTCCCGCTTGATCCGTCGCAGGTCGATCCGGCTGCATTCAACCTGACCGTCGGTGGCGAAGCCGCCGTCAAGACGGCTGACATCAATGCCACGATCAACCTCAACAACGGCTCGATCACGCTCGGCGACATCGACGCCCAGCGCGACGATAGTGGCGCCTTCCTGACCAACACCACCGTTAACCTGAACGGCGGCGGTTTCCTGGGCGCCAGCGAACTCAAGCTTGCGGGTTCGACCACGCCGGCCAACTTCACGCCGGTTGCAACCCTGCCGGAAGATGCAGAAGGTCTGTTCGGTCCGACTGCGGTTCGCGTGCTCGGCGTCAACACCGTCAACAAGACCGGCGCTGGCACGTTCGTCGTGACGGGTGCCGAATATGTCCCGGCTGAAGGCTCGACGCCTGCCTCTTGGACGATGGATGTCGGCAACCTCAACGTGCAGGCTGGCGAGCTTCAGCTGGACGTTGCTGGTTCGGACGACGCGGTCTTCGGGATCAAGGGCAACATCAACAATGATGCGACCCTGGTCATCGGCCGCCGCGCGCCCACCGTCATCCAGACCGTTGGCAACAGCATCGTCAGCTCGGGTCCGGAAGCGATCAAGGGGATCGAGGTCTATCAGCAGGGCAACTACACCCAGAGTGCCACCGGCACGACGGTCGTAGGCGTCAACCCCTCGCTGATCCGCAACGGCCTCAGCATCGCCAATGGCGGCTCGGCTCCGGAAGTCCTGGGTCCGATCACGGGCGGCGTGGGCATTCCCTACTTCACCACCCCTGAAAATGCCGGTGTCTTCTCGACCCCGTCATCCGTCACGGTGGATGGGAACCTGAACCTGGGCGGCAAGGTCGCTGTGACCGTGTCGAAGGACAGCCTCTACTCCACGGGCGACGGCTACACGCTGTTCACCTACACGGGTACGGGTGATGTCACGGCAACGGCCACTTCGTCGCTGAACTCGCAGTTCGTGACCTTCGGCCTGAACCATGACACGGCTGCCAAGACCGTGTCGATCGAAGCGACCCGCAACAGCTACGCTGTTGGCGCGACTAACCGCAACGCGGCTGCCGCGGCAGTGGGTCTGGACAGCGCTCTTGCTGACGTCATCGCCCGTGTGAACACGGATGCTGCCGGCGGCAACGGCTTCGCCACCGCGACCGAGATTGCCAATGCGCAGGACATCGCGAATATCGCGGCTGGCCTCGACTGGCGCCTCAACAGCGCACAGGCGGCGCAGGTCTTCAACGAGCTTTCCTCGGCTGAGATCTACGGTTCGCTTGCTGCGGTCGATCAGAACGCCGTCTTCAACACCACCGTCAGCCGTCTGGCTGCGCGCCGTGGCTATGGAGAGGCTCTGGGCACCCAGATCTGGTTCAACCCCTCGGCTAACTTCGCGAAGACGGGCGGCACTCGCTCCGGCGCGTCGAAGATCAAGACCAACAGCTATGGTGGCGCCTTCGGTATTGATGTCGCTTACCAGGAAGACGGCGCCTTCGGCATCGGCTTCGGCTACGGCCAGCATGACGTCACGGCTCAGGGTTCGCCGGAAGAAGCACAGGTCCGCACCTACACCATCGGTGCCTATGCGACCCAGGGCTTCGGTCCTTTCTACGGCAGCTTCCAGTTCGCCTACGGCTTCTCGAAGTTCGAAGTCGAACGCGACCTGACCTTGCTTGCCCGTACCATTGAAGGCGACTTCAAGGGTTCGCAGTGGGATGCCAGTGTGGAGCTGGGCTATGACTTCGCGGCCGGTAACGGTCTCGTCGTAACGCCCTATGGTAAGCTGGCCCTTCGCCGCTGGTCGATGAACGGCTTCACTGAAGAAGGTGGCGCAGGCATCGGTCTGCGCGTGGATGACGCGTCGAAGACGGTATTCTCGCCCGTCATCGGCGTGAAGGCCGGTGCCCTGCTGGGTGACGTCGAAGGCGTCGCATACCGCCCCTATGCCAAGGTGCAGTACAGCTTCCAGAGCAATATCGGCAGCGACCGCACCGTCCAATATGTTGGCGGGGGCAACGCCTTCAATCTGAAGGGTGTCGACCCGGATGGCCACGGCCTGATCGAACTCGGCGTCGATGCTTCGGTGAACAAGCGCGTCAACCTGTTCCTGTCCGGCGGCTACGGCTTCGGCGGGCACAACAGCCTGGCTCAGGTCCGTGGCGGCATCAGCTTCGGTTTCTGATCCAACTTTCCTCATGCACTGGGCGCGTCGATTTCGGCGCGCCCTTTTTTTGGGCTGAGTGCGTTATCGAGGGAGACCTCCATGGTTGGTAGGATGGACATGGCTATGAAATGGGAACATTATGTTGCCGACATGTTGATCGATCGGCTTCGGCAACACCATGTCGAGCTTTTGACGGGCGAACAGGACACCATATGCTTCTTCGTCGATCCGACATCGCCATCCACTCGGCGACTGGCGGTCAGTGATTATGACAGGGGTGTGATCGACGGCTCGATCCGCGAACTTCAACATCTCATCCACGCATCGCCGCTGCTAAAGCGGGCCATATTCGATCGCTTGTCGGCTCCTGGTGGCACGACCCCATTGCGCCAACCAGCTGCCGGGGTGAACACCAATGCCTAAGGGGCTGCGGCAGGCCGAAACCGGGATATTGCGCCCGGGCCGGTGGGGCCTCGCGCTGGAAACGGAGAGCGGCGGCATCTGGCAGTTGGACGCACCTCGATCTGCGGGCCGTTATCTGGGCCAGCGGGTCAGGGTAGAGGGGCGAAGGTCGGGCTTCGATCTGCTGGACGTAGATCGCATATTGCCGATCGACCCGCCGACCAAGCGGCCACTTGGGCGATGGCGGGAACTGGTCAGGCGCTTTCGTCCAACCGGCCCTTCGACCGCCGCCGCATAAGGCTAAGCAAGCTGGTTCCTCTCAAAACATAGCGGCACCCGTGCCGGTCAAAACTCAGGCAGGAAACAGCCTCATCAATCGCGCCAGCCCCTGTTTGACCGCCGCGCGTTGTTCTTTTTCCGGTGACGCTCCAATCCGCACGACGGTCAGCGATTGTCCCGGAGAGACCAGAACATATTGGCCCCCACGCCCCACACAGCCGAACAGGCTGCGCGGCGCATCTCCCGGCATCAGCGCGCTCTCGTCGCTCTCCCGGTTCAGCCAGAGATGCGCGCCATAGGCCGGATTGCGGGGCGAGGGCATCCGCATGAAATCGACCCATTTTTCCGGCAGGATCTGATGTCCATTGGGCCCGCGGCCATGGCTTCGCAGCAATTCACCAAATCGCGCATAATCGCGTGCCGTCATATGCAGGAAGCTGCCGCCGATCATCGTTCCCGCTGCGTCATACTCGACCGTCAGGCTCTTGATCCCGGCGGGAATTTTCAGTCGTCCGTCTATGAATGTCTGCATCGCCTGTCGGCGCGCGTCCGGATCGGGATTGCTCGTCAGCATGCGTGCCATCAGGTCGCCGAGGATCAATGTGTTGCCGGTGGAATAGGAAAAGCGCGACCCCGGTTCATGGGCGAGGGGCTTCGCTTCGGCAAAGCTGCTCATATCCTGCGCGCCGTCCGTGAACAGCATGCGCACCGTGTCGGCCTGCGCCAGCGGTTCGTCATCCTCGACATGGTCCAGACCTGACGTCATGACGAGCAGCTGGCGCAGCGTGATCCGCCCGCGCGGATCGCCCGGCTGACCCCATGCCGCAACCGGCACGGGCGAATCCAGCCCCAGCCGCCCGTCCGCGACCATCAATCCGACCAGCACCGCCGTCACGCTCTTGCCCACGGACCAGCCGAGCAGCTTCGTCTCCGGCCCGAAGCCAGGCGCATAGCGTTCCGCGACAATCTCGCCCCGGTGCATGACGATCAACGCCCGTGTCTCGCCGACATCCACCTCGCCATCGAACAGCGGGTCGATCGCGGCGCGCAGATCCGCCTCGCTCATGCCCGAAGGCGCCGTCACCTGATAGCTGGGGGCGGGGTCCGCCGCGCGCACAGCCAAGCCGCCAGCAAGCGCCAGCAGCGACAAAATGGCGACGCAGACGCCAACAGGCTTTACGCTTTTCCGCTCGAGCTTCATAAGCCGCGCCCTTAGCACGGCTCATCGGAAAGGGGAGCATGTCCGCACGCCCGAAATGGATTTATGCGCTGGCCGCTATTGCCGTGCTGCTCGTCCTGCTGCTGGCGTGGAACTGGAGCGGAATGCGCGCTCGAGCCGTCGTGGGCGCAGGATTTGGGGCGCGGATCATCTGCTCCTGCCGCTATGTGGAAGGGCGGGGCATGGAAAGCTGTCGCCAAGACAAGGAACCCGGCATGAGCTTTGTCTCCCTGTCCGACGACCCCGAATCGCGCAGCGTCAAGGCCAGCGTCCCGCTCCTGGCTTCCCGCACCGCGCGCTACCGCAAAGGCTGGGGCTGCCTCCTCGATCCGCTCGACTAGGCGCGGCCATCAAGGCCTTTCCGCCTGAACCCAAAGATTGCCTCGCGCGCGCAAGCCGCTACAGCCGCCCACATGCGTGCCGACATTCCCAGCCTGCTCCACGACATTTTCGGCTTCCCAGGCTTCCGGGGCGTCCAGGAGCAGGTGGTCGGCCGCATCATGGCGGGGCAGCCCACGCTTGCCATCATGCCGACCGGCGCGGGCAAGTCGCTCTGCTACCAGCTGCCCGCCGTCGCACTCGACGGCTGTTGCGTGGTCATCTCCCCGCTCATCGCGCTTATGCACGACCAACTCCGCGCCGCGCAGGCTGTCGGCATCCGCGCCGCCAGCCTCACCAGCGTCGATGCCGACTGGCGCGAGACACAGGACCGTCTGCGCAATGGCGACCTCGACCTCCTCTACGTCGCGCCCGAGCGCGCCAGCGGAGAGGGCTTTCGCAACCTCCTGCGCGCCACGAAAGTCGCGCTCTTCGCCATCGACGAAGCGCATTGCGTCTCCGAATGGGGCCATGATTTCCGCCCCGATTACCGCCTGCTCCGCCCGCTGCTGGACGAATTCCCGCAAGTCCCCCGCCTGGCGCTTACCGCCACCGCAGACCATCACACCCGCGACGATATCCTCGTCCAGCTTGGCATCCCGCGTGAAGGCCTGATCATCGCGGGCTTCGACCGGCCCAACATCCGCTATGCCGTCCACCCCCGCGACGGCCTGCCCCGCCAGCTGTCCGCGCTCATCGCCGCCAGTGAGGGCCCCGGCATCGTCTACGCGCCCACGCGCGCGGCAACGGAAAAGCTTGCCGAGACGCTGGCACGCACCGGCCGGCCGACCCGCGCCTATCATGCCGGGCTCGACCCAGCGGTCCGCGCCGCAAACCAGTCCGCCTTCATTGCCAGCGAAGAGATGGTCATGGTCGCCACCATCGCGTTCGGCATGGGCATCGACAAGCCCGATGTCCGGTTCGTCGCCCACGCAGCGCTCCCCAAGTCGATCGAAGGCTATTATCAGGAATCTGGCCGCGCGGGCCGCGACGGTGAACCTGCCGAAGCGCACCTCTTCTGGGGCGCTGACGATTTCGCCCGCGCTCGCCAGCGCATCACCGAACTCGACCCCGCCCGCCAGCAGGGTGAGCGCACCCGCATTACGGCACTCGGCGGCCTTGTCGAAACCGGCACGTGCCGCCGCGCTATCCTGCTCCGCCACTTTGGCGAGGATCCGCCTGCGACATGCGGCAATTGCGACAACTGCCTCAATCCCCCCGCCAGCATCGACGCGACCGAAACGGCCCGCAAATTTCTATCCGCCGTCTATCGTACGGGCCAGAGCTTTGGCGTCGGCCATATCGAACAGGTGCTGACCGGCGCCGTTACCGACCGGATTCGCGAAAGGGGCCATGACAAGATCTCGGTCTATGGCATCGTATCAGGAGAGGAAACGCCGCTCCTTCGCCCTGTCTCCAGGGCGCTTCTGGTCAAAGATGCTTTGCAAACTAATGAGCATGGCGGCCTCGAACTCGGCCCTTCCGCCCGGCCCATCCTGCGCGGAGAAGAAACTGTCAGCCTTGTCCTCCCGCCTCGCCGTCAAGGCCGCCGCAACGCCCGGAACGCAAAGGCGGAAAACCCCGTAGGCGATCCGCTGTTCGACGCGCTGCGTGCCTGCCGCCGTGAACTGGCGCAGGAGCAGGGGGTGCCTCCCTATGTGATCTTCCATGATTCGACCCTGCGCGAGATGGCCGAACAGCGCCCCTCCAGCCTCGCTGAACTCGGCCACATCAGCGGCATCGGCCAGCGAAAGCTCGACGCCTATGGCGACGCCTTCCTTGCCGCCATCCGCCCGTTTCTCTAATCCTCTCTCCTTCAGGGGAGGATAATTTGGAGAGGGGCCACCAGCGAATGCGAACTCTCAAACCCCCCTTGAATCC
>JAEZCS010000243.1 GCA_023433445.1 Pseudomonadota bacterium
CTGGCCGCAGGCATTCAGCCGCTGAATTTCAGCGATCGCATGGAGAGCATCTGGGCGATCGGATCGAAGATGCTCTTCACGTTGCTGTTCGGCTGGCTGGTCTTCGCATGCATGCGGGCATTCCGTATCATTCTTGAGCGGCGCAGCGACATCACCGTCGAAGATAATTTGAAGGCCCGCCGCCAGCACACCCGGATCCGCATCCTTTACCGCGTGGCGCAATTCATCATCGGCTTCCTCATCATATCGCTGATACTGATCATGATCCCCGGCGTACGCACCGTCGGCGTCACCTTGATGGCCTCGGCGGGCCTGGCGGGTCTTGCAGTCGGTGCAGCAGCGCAGCCAGCGCTCAAGAACCTGATCGCGGGCATCCAGATGGCCTTTTCCGAACCGATCCGGCTGGACGATGTGGTGATCATCGAAGGAGAATGGGGCCGCATCGAAGACATCAAGCTCACCTACGTAGTGGTGCGTATCTGGGATGACCGGCGGATGGTCGTGCCCGTATCCTATTTCCTCGAAAAGCCGTTCCAGAATTGGACGACGAAAACCTCCGATCTGCTCGGCACCGTCTTCCTCTATGTCGATCCTGCGGCAGACGTCGACCGCATACGCGCCCGCTTCATCGAAGCGGTGAAGGCTAACAGCCGCTGGGATGGCCGCGTCGCCATCCTCCAGGTTACCGATCACAAGGGCGATGCGCTGGAACTGCGCGGCCTGCTCAGCGCCCGCAACGCCGGTATCGCCTTCGATCTGCGCTGCGAAGTGCGTGAAGCAATGATGAACGTCCTGCGCACCGAGATGCCCGAGGCGCTCGTTCGATCACGTCAGCGGGTAGAAGCCGATCAAAGTTTTGAGCAACTCTTTACCAAGCGGTCTGCCGTGGGGGGATGAACGACAGCATCGACTCATATACCTGCGGCTCGATCGGCTCGCAAAATTCCATCCCGACCCGGCCATCTTCTGCCCATCGCACGTCAGCCTGAACATCCTCCACGACAGGCAGCCAGACGGTAATCCGCTCGCCAATCGTAACCTCCGCATCGGTGCGGCACATCAATCCGAGTTCGGAGATGTTGATAACCCGGATGCCGTGTGTTCGTCCCCGTGCCGAGATATGGCTGACCATATCCACCAGCACGCGCGGCGCGCGGCGTCGATTGACGGAAGGTTCCCGTGAACGGGCGACCTGAGCGAGGCTGGCGAGCACCGAAGACATGGAAGGAGCTTATGGCGATGAATGTCGCCCACTCCTTATCAACCTTGGTTAATCCGTCTTTAGTGCTCTAAATTTCAGCCGGTTACTAACCCGTGCTTCTTCGCGCCGAAGCTGACCTTGTCGCCCGGCTTCAGCGCGAGCATTGGATCGCTCACGACTTCGCCATTCACGCGGATTGCACCTTCAGCCAACTTGCGCCGCACCTCCTTGTTGGAGGTAGCAAAGCCGAGCGCAGCGGTGCCCTGAACGATAGTGAGTCCTTCCGCGCCCACGCTGATCGTCGGCAGGTTAGCGTCGGAGGCACCTTCCTCGAATGTCTTGCGCGACGTTTCCGCCGCCGCAGCAGCAGCTTCGGCCCCGCGGCACAACGCGGTGGCTTCATTGGCCAGGATCTTCTTCGCTTCGTTGATCTCGGATCCCTGAAGCGCTGCCAGGCGCGCTACCTCGTCCATGGGGAGGTCGGTGAACAGCCGGAGCCGGTTCGCCACGTCCGCGTCCGCCGTATTTCGCCAGAACTGCCAGTAATCATAGGTGGACAGCTGGTCTTCATTCAGCCATACGGCGCCGCCCACCGTCTTGCCCATCTTCGTGCCATCGGCATTCGTCAAAAGCGGCGTCGTCAGCCCGAATACCTGCGTCCCATCGACCCGGCGTGCGAGTTCGACCCCGTTGACGATATTGCCCCACTGATCCGATCCGCCCATCTGCAACCGGCAGCCTGATCGCCGCGACAGCTCCAGAAAGTCATAGGCCTGGAGGATCATATAGTTGAATTCGAGGAAGGACAGCGACTGCTCACGGTCCAGCCGCAGCTTCACCGAATCGAAGCTCAACATCCGGTTGATCGAGAAATGCTGGCCGATTTCCCGCAGGAACGGAATATATTCCAGCCGATCGAGCCACTCGGCATTGTCGAGCATGACGGCGTCGCTCGGCCCGTCACCAAAGGTCAGGAAGCGTTCGAACACGCGCTTGATGCTTGCGACATTCTCCGCGATCGTGTCGGTCGTCAGCAGCTTGCGCGCTTCGTCCTTGAAGCTCGGATCGCCGATCTTACCCGTACCGCCGCCCATCAGGACGATCGGCTTGTGTCCAGCCTTCTGCAATTGCCGCAGCATCATGATCGAAACGAGATGCCCGACGTGCAGCGAAGGTGCCGTTGGATCGAAGCCAATATAGCCCGGCACGACCTGCTTGGCGGCGAGGGCGTCGAGCCCTTCCGCATCGGTCAGCTGGTGGATGTAGCCACGGGCCTGCAGGAGGCGGAGCAGATCGGACGAATAGCTGGTCATAATGCGGCGCCCTCTAGCATCGTGACACAACAACGTCATCCCCCGTCATCCTGATCTTGTGTCCCGATCCATTCCGCTACACAGAGCAGGAGAGAGCGGAAGGAAGGAAGTGGTGAACCAGAGCCAACCCATGCTGGCGATCGGCCTGATGTCGGGAACGTCCCGCGACGGCATCGACGCCGCGCTCATCGAAACCGATGGAGAGGGCGTCAGCAACCCTGTGGCCTTCCACGCCATGTCCTATCGCGACGGCTTCCGTGTCCGCCTGGCCGAAGCATGCCAGCGCGCCATGGCGATGGACAAACCGGGCTTCGAGCCTCTCATCCAGTCCGTGGAAGCCGAACTCACCGATCTTCATGTGGAAGCCGTCACCGATCTTCTCTCACGCAGCGGGCATGTAACGCAGGACATCGCGGTTATCGGTTTCCACGGCCATACGGTTGCCCATCGGCCTGAGTGGCGATGGACCTGGCAGATCGGCGATGGGATCGCACTTGCCGGAGCGTTCGGAATCCCCGTCGTCGGAGACCTGCGGAGCGCCGATGTCGCTGCCGGTGGGCAGGGGGCTCCCTTAATGCCCGTCTATCACAGGGCACTGGCAAATGACCTCAGCAAGCCAGTGGCGATCCTGAACCTTGGCGGCGTCGCTAACATCACGGTCATCGGTGAAGCAGACGGTCTTTTTGCTTTTGACACCGGCATGGCAAATGGCCTGATCGACAATTGGGTGCGGGCTCATGGCGACCAGCCTTTTGATGAAAATGGCGCCACGGCTGCCAAGGGCCAGATCGACGAAGCCCGGCTCGCCAGCCTGATGGCCGATCCATGGTTTGATGTCCCGCCGCCCAAGAGCATCGACCGCGAAGCCTTTACGCTCGACGCGGTGCGGGGCCTTTCGCTCGAGGATGGAGCCGCGACATTGACGGCCTTCACCGCTCGCGCTGTCGCCCGCGCCCTTCAGCACCTCCCATCCGCGCCCTCGGCTATCTATGTCGGGGGAGGGGGCCGCCACAACGCGACGCTGATGTCTATGCTTGCGACATTTACCCAGACAAAGGTGCGCCCGGTCGATGATCTTGGTTGGGACGGCGACGCCCTGGAAGCGCAGGGCTTCGCCTATATGGCGGTGCGGAGTCTGAAATCCTTGCCGATAAGCTTTCCTGGGACCACCGGCGTTCCCGCACCGATGACAGGTGGCGTCCTCTTCGATCCGGCCTGACGCGGACGCTTACCGCTTGCGAGTCAGCTCCCGCATCCCTTCATCGATGCCCTCCAGCGTCAGCGGATACATGCGCTGGCTCATGATCTCCCGGATCATCCGCGTCGATTGGCTATAGTCCCAATGTTCGCGAGGCGTTGGGTTCAACCAGACGGCAGCCGGGTAGGTATGCAGCAACCGGTTCATCCACACCGCGCCCGGCTCCTCGTTCATATGTTCGACCGAGCCGCCCGGATAGCTGATCTCATAGGGACTCATTGCTGCATCGCCGACGAAGATGACCTTATAGTCATGCCCATATTTATGCAGGATATCCCAGGTCGGAATGCGCTCTGAAAAGCGGCGGCGATTGTCCTTCCACACGCCTTCATAAAGGCAGTTGTGGAAATAGAAGAACTCCATGTTCTTGAATTCGGTCGTCGCGGCGGAAAACAGTTCCTCGCATAGCCGGATGAACGGATCCATCGAGCCGCCGACATCCAGAAACAGCAGCAGCTTGACCGCATTATGCCGCTCGGGCCGCATCCGGATGTCCAGCCATCCCTGCCGCGCCGTTCCCCGGATAGTGCCTTCGAGGTCCAGTTCGCTTGCCGCACCTTCACGCGCGAAGCGCCTCAGCCGCCGCAAGGCGACCTTGATGTTGCGCGTGCCTAGTTCCTTGCCGCTGTCGAGATTCTGGAACTCGCGCTTTTCCCAAACCTTGATCGCGCGCTTGTGCCTGCTTTCGCCGCCGATCCGTATGCCTTCGGGATTATAGCCGCCATGGCCGAAAGGCGATGTTCCGCCCGTGCCGATCCACTTGTTGCCGCCTTGATGGCGTCCCTTCTGCTCCTCCAGCCGCTTTTTCAGCGTCTCCATGATCTCGTCCCAGCTGCCAAGCGACTTGATCTTCTCCATTTCCTCGGCGCTCAGATATTTTTCGGCGACAAGGCGCAGCCACTCTTCGGGAATCTCGGCCTCAACACCGCTCTCGCCCAACACGCCCTTGAAGACTTTCGCAAAGACCTGATCGAAACGGTCGATCAGCCCCTCATCCTTCACATAGGTCGCTCGGGCGAGATAATAGAATTCCTCCGGCCGCTGCCCGATCACATCACGGTCCAGCGCCTCCAGCAAAAGCAGATGCTCCTTGATGCCAGCAGGAATGCCGGCTGCCCTCAGCGCGTCGAGAAAGTTCAGCATCATGGTGGCGGCCTTGTCCTCCAGCCACGTTACGGATGCAAGGGGCCGTACATGGTTGAGGAAATGTTAAGTGTTGCATCGCATCGTTAACAGAGCAGTATCCGTAAGTGGACGGATTGGGGGACACTCCTTGGAAAATGAGCACTTATTGACTGATCTTGGCGAGCGGTCAGGTGATGTTGCGTTGCAGTGCAGCGAAACGGCCGGCTTCCTTGGCGAACTGACGCACCGCATTCAGGCTGATTCGCAGCGGCTCATACAACTGCAATCGAACATGGAGGCTCTGGCCGGGAGCCAGAATGAAAGCGTGGTCGCAGCGGAGGAGCTCAGCCTCACGTCCCGCCGCGCCGCTCGCATCATCGCCGAAGGGCATGAGGCGATCACGCAGTCCTTGGCCCAGGTCGCCAGCCTCGTCGATCACGTCACCGGCTTGGAAGGCCGCCTTCGCCAGTTTCTGGGCGTGATCGAAACCGTTGGCGGTATATCCGATCAGCTTGGCGCGATCGCGCGGCAAACCCGTTTGCTCGGCGTCAACGCCGCCATAGAAGCCGCACGTGGCGGGGAGGCGACGCAGGGCTTCGCTGTCGTGGCTGATGAGATCCGTCGCCTGGCCGGGCAAGCAGGCGAGTCCGCCGC
Organism: Pseudomonadota bacterium; assembly: GCA_023433445.1. Lineage (GTDB taxonomy): Bacteria > Pseudomonadota > Alphaproteobacteria > Sphingomonadales > Sphingomonadaceae > Sphingobium. The sequence goes on from JAEZCS010000243.1 coordinate 5,552, forward strand.
ATCGGTGGGCGACAAGCTCGGTCAGCTGGATCGCGATGCACGCCATCTCATCAGCGGTGTCGAGGCCAATATCGGCCATGGCCGGGATGTCAGCGCGCATATCGACACGCTGCGTGTCACCATGGCGGAGATAGCCTCGCTCGTGACGCAGTTTGGAGAGCGCTCTCACGCCATCGTGACCTGCACCAACGAGGCGGATGCCGACGTAGGCGCACTTCGCCAGGGTCTCACGAGCTTCAGCCAGTCTGCATCCGAAAGCGCCCAGCGCGTGGAAGTTGCGAAGGTCCAGCTTGAACAGCTGGAGGGCATGGCGAACGACATGCTCAACACCGCCGCGCATGGGGGCCACCAGACCCGAAACAGCCGCTACATCGCCTATGCGGAGGATGGCGCGGCAGAGGTGTCGCGCATCGTCAACGCCGCCTTGGCGTCAGGCGATCTGACCCCATCTGCGCTATTCGACAGCAATTACCGTCCGATCCTGGGGGCCGATCCGCCCCAATATCAAAACGGCTTCAACAGCTTTGCCGACACGCTGATCCGGCCAGTCCTGGACCGCCACACGGCGCAGGATAAAGCGATTGTCGGCTGCTGCCTGATCGACATGAACGGCTATCTTCCGACGCACATCACCTCGCGCAGCCAGCCCCAGCGGCCGGGCCAGCCCGGATGGAACATGGAATATGCGCGCAATCGGCAGATCTTCATGGATAGCCAGACTCGCCGCGCACTTGACGGTGATGGCGACTTCTTCCTCTTCACCTACCGTCAGGACCTGGGGCAAGGCCGCTATCGCGCGCTCCGCAGCGTGTTCGTGCCACTGGTGTTCGAGGGGCGGCGTTGGGGCCTGTATGAGGTTGGATACCTCATCTGATCTCGTCAGTTTGACGTGCCCCTGCGGACTATGACTTCACCGTTGGCCGCATAGGCAGCCGTCGCGCGCGCCTCAGCCGTCTGAGGGTCTTTTCCGTCAAGAATCTGGGCGATCTGCCGGGAACTCGGTACGCGATCATAGACGCCGTAAAGCTTCGTCTCGCCGACCGAGTGTATCGACAGCTGATAGCCGCGTCCGCCGCGGGCTGGATCAAAGGCAAGAACCGTGCCCGCATCATCCATGGGCACGATGACCGAACCCCCAGCTTCTCCCCGCTGCTCCAGAACATCGTAGCTGCCTTCGCTGGTCTGCACACGACCCCTGATGCAGAAGGGCGCATCTGCCTCGCGAGCAGGCTCAGCGTCAGCCGCCATGCCAGGGCTCGACGCAGTCAGCATCGCATCCCGGTCATCAGCCGTCGGGCATTGCGCGAACCGCGCCGGAGAGACAGGCTGCACAGCGGCTGCATTGTCGAATTGCAAGCCGTTGAGCATGCCATCCAACCCCGCCAGCACATCCTTGCGCCGCTCGCTTGGACCCGTGACGCGCAGCTTGACGAGCCAGCGGCCGGACTGGGCAAACGCCGCTGCCGTGGTCAACGCCCCGTCCGCAGCATCATCATAAACCGCCCGGATGGCACGACTGGCTTTCCCGTTCAGGGCAACCTTTTCATAAGCCGTGCGGCGCGTCTTGGAGCCGAACCGATCCGTCACCGCCCGATCCGTCATATAGGCGGCGATCGACGCATCGGCATAGCTTGGCAGATAGACATACAGGGTCGCCTGGATCGCTCCATCGCCGGACAGATACTGGGCATAATTGTCGATGCCCTTGCCGCCGTTCGTTACCTCGCCGCTCTTGGATAAAGACAGTCCGGCGACCGTCTGCGGCAGGCTGATCCCCGCCGCCTGCGCGCGAAGGCTGCCATCGCTCGTGGTCCAGGCCTCCTGCACATCGGCATCCTGCGACAAGGCGGGCACCGGCATAAGCAGGAGGAGCGGCAGCAGGGACAAGGCGAGCTTCGGCATAGGCATCCTTCCCATTTCACGGCCGTCTTTCGCGGCTGTTGAAATTCGATCAGGAAAGTTGAGCCGAACTGCAAGGCTATGGCAAGCGGCCTTTTACGTGACAGGTGGAATCTGCGCCGGATAATGCGGCAGTTCCGGGTCCAGATGCGCCCAATGCGGTGCTGCATCCGTCCAGATCACCGCCTGCGGCCCCAACAAATCTGGTTCATCAAGCGCGCCGGCCCTGATGAAGACCAGGTGCGGCCGCGATTCGGCGATGCTGAACAAGGGCGTGCCACACGCAGGACAAAAGCCGCGACGCATTCTGTTGCCGCTGTCGGCAATACTCTCGTGCCAACGAACCTCGCCCTTGGTCTCGATCTTTCCGGCGGGGAAGCAGACATTGACCGTGCCCGTCCCGCCGCCGAGATATTGGCACAGTCTGCACCAGCACATGCGCGCCGCCATTGGCTCAGCATCGACCTTGATGCGTACCGAGCCGCACAGGCATCCAGCTTCATGCGTCATATATTTCTCCCGCATAATTCCCCGTCCGCAGGTGGAAGGGTAGGGGGAGGGCAAGTCTGACCCTTACCGTCCCTGCCGCCTCGCCATGAAGGCCAGACGCTCGAACATCATGATATCCTGCTCATTCTTGAGCAGCGCGCCATGGAGCGGCGGAATAGCCTTGGTCGGGTCGCGGTCCTGCAACACCTCCAGCGGCATGTCTTCGTTCAGCAGCAGCTTCAACCAATCAAGCAACTCGCTGGTCGACGGCTTCTTCTTGAGACCCGGCACCTCACGGATTTCGTAGAAAAGGTCGAGCGCCCGGCTGACCAGAATCTTCTGAATGCCGGGAAAATGAACATCGACAATGGCTTGCATCGTGTCCCGGTCGGGGAACTTGATATAATGGAAGAAGCAGCGCCGCAGGAAAGCGTCGGGCAATTCCTTCTCATTGTTGGAGGTAATGACCACCACCGGCCGCTCCTTGGCCGCGACCGTCTCTCCCGTTTCATAGACGTGAAAGGCCATGCGATCGAGCTCCTGCAACAGGTCGTTGGGAAATTCGATGTCGGCCTTGTCGATCTCGTCGATCAGCAGGACGGGCAGGTTGGGGGAGGTGAACGCCTCCCACAGCTTGCCCTTGCGGATATAATTGCTGATGTCATGAACGCGAGGATCCCCCAGCTGGCCGTCGCGAAGCCGCGCCACGGCATCATATTCATACAGGCCCTGATGGGCTTTGGTCGTCGATTTGACGTTCCATTCGATGAGGGGGGCATCCAGCGCCTTGGCGATTTCCTGCGCCAACACCGTCTTGCCCGTGCCCGGTTCGCCCTTGACCAACAGAGGGCGGCGCAGCAGCACCGCTGCGTTGACCGCAACCTTCAGGTCGTCGGTTGCGACATAATCTTCCGTACCTTCAAATCGCATGAATCTTCGCTTTCCTCTACTGTCACCCGACTAGGGAAAGCGATCCAGTGTCGCAATCGGTTATTGTTTCTGCCGCCGCACTTCAGCCCGCGCTTTCAACAAGTCCCACAGGCCCCGCTGTTGGCTCAAAAGCTGCCGCGCGCCGAACTGGATGGCCCGGTCCGCTGCGCTGTCGCTGGCAATCGCGCGCGCCATTGCGAAGGTCTCCGCCCGGTTTGGCAATTCGGCCGGATAGGGCTCCAGCCCCACGCGGATGGCCGCGATGTCGAGCACGCCACGAACCGTCTGCCAATCAAGCACCAGCGCCATCGCCGCGCCCATGGCACAGCCGCGCCTGTCCGACTGAGCCAGCATGTCGAGTGCGTGCCGCTGCTGGCTCACGATCGCCTCGCAATCGCTTTGGCCCGCGGTGCTGGGAACGGGGCCCAGCGCAACTGCTACCTGCGTCAGATAAGCCCGCTCCCGTGCGAAGGCTGCGCCGGCCTGAACCAGCCAATTCCGGGCCGCACCGTCGGCGGACCGATTGGCCGCGTGATCGATCACTCCGGGGTGCCGCCCATGCAGCAGGCAGAGATAATGTGCGGCGTCGGCAAGGTCTGGCAGGCTGAGCGCCGCATCCCGTCCCGTCGCGGCGCGAGCGCTGCTTGCATGGGCATGACCGGCCGTGCCGTCAGCCGCTACGAGCGCTTCGATCACTTGGGAAATGTCGCCTGACGCCAGGCGTGCTGCTGCTTCGTTCATCATAACCTCTGCGACCGGCCCGCCAGTATGTCCGTGAACCCTCACCATAGCGAACTGAGGTAAAAGAGCCGTTTATGGGACGAAAA